>JAMXLQ010000193.1 GCA_024280975.1 Methanosarcina sp. | reverse complement strand
ACAATCGCATATCTTCTTGCATTTTGCTTACCTCTCAACATTATTCTGTGCAACCGCCGCACAGCAGCTCATTATCATGTTGAATGAACATTTCACCGCAATTTTTACAGCACTGTATTCGCTTCTTTCTTCTAACCGGAACCTCGATGTCCACAAGTTTCCAGGAATATACTTTTTCTCCTGCATCCAGTAGGATTGGTACAATCTCCACATGAGGAAGCTTTTCAGTGTTCAGGAACCAGGCGTGGAGTTTGGGATAGTTCTTCGTTTTTTCAGGGTCGAGGAGGATTCTGACACCTTTTATGTTGTTAACTCCTTCAGGTGCCTGTTTATTTACCGTGACCGCCATTTTCCCAAGGTTTAGGATTTTCAACCCATTGTTTCCGATGGTAGCTCCAGCAAGGATCTGGAATGGATCAGGCATGCAGCTTTTCGTTTCACAGGTCACATAAATGCGCTCCCCTTCCTGGACATCGAGCACTCTCCTTGCAATATTGAGCATCTGGATGCCGATTAATGCCCCAGAGGTGAGGAAGCCATGAAAGGGGACGACCTTTTCAATCTGTGAAAGCAACTCGGGATCCTTTACCTGCTTAATTATTGCTTCCATAGTTTCTTTTTCTAACTGTGAGTTTTTATGCAATGTATACCCCCAACGGGTTCAACCGATTATTATTGAACATGAGTGTAAGATAAGATATTGTGGTTTTAATTATATAAAATCTATAATATATAATTATCGTTAAAAATTATTGTTCTCAATAAAGATCTGTCCGTGAGTTGTAGAAAGTCATATCATAAGAACCTCTACAATTTTTTCTAAAAATGGTAAATATACACGTTTATCAGATTTGATCAATAACTTAAGGACACAGCTTAGATAACAGTCTGGAATTGGTCACTTGTAGTTCTGTGATCCTCATTTGATAGTTAAAAAACTTAAATCCAAAAAGAAGCAAACCTTCTAAAGTGGTTATACGGCAAATTCCATTAAGAGGAGATAGGAGCAGCTTCAGATACGAAGATACAATAAAAGTGTACTCTGGCTGAACTTTCTTAAAATTGGAATAATCTGTTTCTTGTATCTATATATAGCGACATTATATGTTTTTATAGCGACATTATATGTTTTTTTCAATATGAGGAAGTTTAAATATAAACTTCCGTTGAATAGATAATGATAGGTAAATCGATAACCAGATCTGTATCTATGTACTTCTGAAGAGGAATATATTATTATTTATAATTTATATAAAAAAGCTGTATTATATAAACACAAACTATTATTATTAAGTAGAGCATAAGTGAAAAAAGCAAGTGTTCATAATGAACACTTGAAGGAGGGGCGAGGAAATGAAATTAAGTGCACGAAATGTTTTAAAAGGCAAGGTTAAAAGTATTGTAACGGGTGCGGTCAATTCTGAAGTTGTAATTGAATTACCTGGCGGAGTGGAAATAACTTCCATTATCACAAAGGCTTCAGCTGAAAATCTGAAGCTAAAAGAAGGAAGCGACGTATACGCAATCGTCAAGGCTTCAAATGTGATGATCGGTACAGATTAATTCCCAATTTTTGTCTTCTGCTTCGTGCATGAAGATCAGTAGGTAGCGTTATTCTGCTCTGCAGAAGTCCATCGATAGCCGCTCATTTTTTGTTAGCGGTAGCTTAAAAGAGGTATTATCGTGTATATCTGCAGAGTGTGAAATGGTTTTATCTTATACTGTATCTTTAGCGGGACTTATTTAGTTCTGATTTACTTTGAATACCCAGTTTCCATAATCTGGGACGCTTTATTAAAAAATTTGCCTCATAATTTCTCCCACTCACAGTAATTGGCTATCTTCTGGTCATTCTTGTAGGTAGAAACGGACTTCTTAGCCACCTCATTTACAACTTTTTTGGCACAGGGATCATGTTTACCTGGCAGGCTGCAGCGATTGCGGCTTATACGGTTTCCCTTCCTCTTATGGTTAAAGCCACCCAGGCAGCCATTGAAGCTGTGGATAAAGAGCTTGAATATGCAGCCTACATTCTTGGAAGAAGTGAGATTGAAACTGCCCTGCTAATAACATTACCACTTGCAAAAAGAGGCATACTGGCAGGGCTGGTACTCAGTTTTGCAAGGGCTGTCGGAGAATTCGGAGCAACCCTTATGCTGGCAGGGAATATTCCGAGAAAAACAAACACAACGTCTATCTCAATATACAGTGCTTTTCAGGCAGGCAATGATGAACTTGCTCAGATTCTGGTCTTAATCCTTATTCTTATATCCCTGCTGGCTATATCTCTAACCGGACGATTCATAGGAAAAACTAGAGGTATAATTTTGGGCGTTAAAGTTGACCTTAAAAAACAGTATAATGAAGCTGATTACAATAGGAAAAAAGGCGTTAAGAAATCCTTTACATTAGATGTCAGCTTTGAAATGGAAAACGAACTTGTAGTACTTTTTGGGCCTTCTGGATCAGGAAAGACCACTTTGTTTAAATGTATTTCCGGGATAACGGATCTCGATGAGGGAAAAATAACCGTAGGAAATAAAGTTTATTTCGACAAAGAGAAAAAAATCAATCTTCCCATCCAGAAACGCAACCTAGGTTACGTTTTCCAGAACTACACTCTTTTTCCCCACATGACTGTAAGAAAGAACATAGAGTGTGGTCTAAAAGGTTGGGAGAAAGAAGCCAGGGAAGAAAGGGTTCTGGAAATGCTGAGTCTTCTTCATATTGAGGAGTTAGAGACCAGATATCCATCCCAGCTTTCAGGAGGGCAGAAGCAGAGAGTTGCTCTTGCAAGGGCGCTGGCTCCCAAACCGGAAATTTTACTTCTGGATGAACCCTTCTCTGCACTTGATCTGGAAATAAGAACCAAACTTGCAGAAAAAATAAAATACCTGCAAACCAAAATTGGAATACCTTTGTTGTTTATCACTCACAATCTGGAGGAAGCCTTCCAGCTGGCCGACAAGATTCTTATTTTACATGGTGGGAAGGCTCAGCAGTTCGGGACCCCAGAAGAAATATTCTATCATCCTGAAAACCTGCATGTGGCAGAATTAATTGGGATCTCCAATATTTTCGATGACGCTTATGTTGAAAAACATGATGAAGATTCAAAAAGTAAAGTGTTAAAAAGCGGAGACCTCAGTTTAAGGATAAAAACTCAGAAATTCAAGCCTGGAGATAAAGTTTCCTGGGGAATTCATCCTGAGAACATAACTCTTCTTTTACCTGACTCCAACTCTGAAAATCAAGATGACAACACTTACTCGGTCTATATCAATAATATAATCAATAAGGGACCAAAAAAGCGTATTACGTTTAAACTTGTTAGATATAACAAGACTCTGACTGCAGAAGTGCCTGCGCAGTTTGTTGATGCTCTGAAACTGCATGCAGGTGATTTATGCCTGGCAAAATTGGAAATGACTAAAGTAGTGGCATTCCGTAAATCATAACTCAATAAATAACAATATTTAGATATGTAAAAAAAGCTTCAACTTTTGGCTGGTCACTTTATGAGGAATAATACTATTATTGAATAAGGGTTTATAGAAAATTCTCATTCTATAAAATACATGTAGAAAAAATTAATTCAACCGATGACGCATTAATTTTAATACAAGGAATTCTATTACTTTTTATGATTTTTTGGGAGTAAGGTCACGAAATTCAAATTTATTAAACTTTATTTATTAAACTTTAACTAAATATATTTTAGGTGGGTCATGGTATTTAAATCAATCAATCAATCAATCAATCCCTATACTGAAGAAGTAAACTGGGAATACGATTCATTTTCTTTTGAAGATTGTGAAGCTCATATTAAAAAATTAAGGGCTGCTTTTTCAGAATGGAGTTCCCTGTCTGTTGAAGAAAGGACCGGATATCTTACAAGAATTGCAGAGGTACTTCGAAAGAATTCCGATATCTATGCCGAGATTATCACGAAAGAGATGGGAAAACCCATCAAGCAGTCAAGAGCCGAGATTCAGAAGTGTGCCCTGGTATGCGATTATTATGTTAAAAATGCTGCTGAATTTCTGAAAGATGAGTTTGTTGATACAGGGGCTGAAAAAAGCTATGTGAGTTTTGAGCCTCTGGGCGTAATTCTCGGGATAATGCCCTGGAATTTTCCTTTCTGGCAGGTATTCAAATTTTCAATACCTGCAATCTGTGCAGGAAATGTCTGTGTGCTCAAGCATGCCTTGAATGTCCCAGGGTCAGCACTGGAGATTGAAAAAGTCTTTCTTGAGGCAGGATTTCCTGAAAATGTTTTTAAGTCTCTGTTGATAGA
>JAMXLQ010000192.1 GCA_024280975.1 Methanosarcina sp. | reverse complement strand
AAAGAGCGTTTTCATTGTAGTTGAATAAACATCTCTTCTGAAAAGCTGATTATAAATCTCAACAGAAGTTTTTCTTTTCATACCATACTTTTTTCAAAACGTGACCTGAAGATAATTATATTATGGAATCTAGTTTACATGATACCTTATTCAGAAATTTTCGATCCGCTGGCTTTCAATAGAATAGTTTACTTTACAACCCTTTTTCATAATGATAAAATATTTAGAGCTTAACAAAAAGTTAATGTAATGATCATGTTATACGGAGTTTTAGATGAATACAGAAGAAAGTACTGCTCGCATCTTTCAGTGCTGGCGTGTTCTTTATCTTCTGTGCGATATTGAATCTTCGAATAGCTGTTTTGTAAGAAATAAATCTGAACATAGACCTACAGGCAAAAAGCAAATTCAACCAATAAAATAAAAATCCCAGGAAATTATTGAATACGAAAGTCTTGAGATAGCCCCCTTAAACTAACAGCTTTTGAACTCAAAGACGAAAATAATGAGAACCCGAAGGTTCATCTAGGATATACAAGCAACTCTCCATCTAACCCTACTGAAGGAAAAATAGATAAGTACTAGCGAAACTATGTTTCGGAACCTAAGCTTGAGGCCAATAAAATCGTTACCGGATGCTCGTCCAAAGATATGGAGTAATATTGATGAATATTGAAGAATGGGAAGAATACAGACATGTTGAATTCGGAATAAATACTTTCATTACTCAAATGAAGGAATCCAGCTTAAAAAAAATGGTAGAACATGTCTGTAATACCGGAGGAAAGCGAATCAGGCCAATTATCCTCCTTCTGTCCAGTGAGATCTGTTCAGGTTCGTATCGACAAAGCCTCGATGCAGCTCTTGCTATTGAAATGATGCATTCAGCTTCCCTCATTCACGATGACCTGCTGGACCAGGGGCTTGTTCGAAGAAATTTGCCTTCAGCCCCTGAGAAATTTGGCCCTTCTAAAGCACTTCTTTGTGGTGACTATTTAATTGCAAAGTGCTTTGAATTTATTTCTCCTTATGGGGAAAGAGTCGTTAAGGATTTCGGAAAAGCCGGAATGAACATGGCTGAAGGAGAAGTCCTTGATCTGAGAATTGATAAGGACAACTTTGATGAAAGCAACTATTTCGAGTGCATTTACAAAAAAACAGCCTCTCTATTTGCAATAAGTGCTTCCATAGGGGCATACACTGGAGGAGCTGATGAATTCCTGGTAGAGCGTTTTAATTTCTTTGGAAATTCCCTTGGAACTGCATACCAGATTGTTGACGATATTCTTGAGTTTCTTGAAGTGGTCGAAGGCAAAAAATCAAAGTTCGCATCCGAAACTCTGCCGCACATGTACATAAAGAATATGTCACAGGAAGAAGCAATACAAAAATCTATAGATGCTGTAAAGCTGCATGTTAATGCCGCAAAAGAGACCCTTCTGACATTCAAAGCATGTCCGGCAAGGGATAAGCTCTTTCATATTACTGATTATATAACTGTCGATATGATTGAGAATATCTAATTACTCAGCTCCTCCTGAAAAATGAATTGCAACTCTGCCGAGTTCTCTGTATGTAAAATGAGAAAAATAATAACATTTAGTATTTATTAAACCTAACAAGTATTCCAATTTTTGCCACTAACTTTACCAGGTGTATCCATGCGAGTATATGATAGTCCGGTGATTAAGGTAAATGCCAGCACAGAAAACGAAAAAATAGTGCTCGATGCCGAAGGTCCTCTTTCCCAGCTTGCAAAACCCTTCCTCAAACGCATAAACGGTATTTTTGAGGAAGAAAAACCCATCTCAATGAACGAGAAAGAGATTGTTTTCTCTACATGGATCCCGCCTATTCCGGGACCTGTTTTTAACCGGATGATAAGTGCTGAGATTGCAGCTATCAGAAAAAAAAGAGTTCCTGATCAGTTTTCAATAGGAATTACTGCTCGCTGTCCCAACCACTGTATTCACTGCGGAGCAGCTGATATCAAGCCAGAAAGAGAACTGACCTTGGACGAGATATCCAGGGCCGTAGACCAAAGTTTAGATCTAGGTGCTTATCTTATTTCTTTCGATGGCGGAGAGACAATGCTCCGAAATGATCTCGTTGAGATGGTAGCTAGAGTAGATAAATCCAAAGCAATTGCCACCTGTTTCACCTCAGGTTTCAAGCTTTCCGAAGAAAGAGCAAGGGAACTTAAAGCCGCAGGTCTATACGCCTCAAGAATTAGCCTGGACAGCCCGTTTGAAGCCGAACATGACCGCATTCGAGGACGAGAAGGAGCATATAGGGATGCACTCGATGGAATCAAGAATGCAAAAGCTGCCGGGATCCTTACTGATATGTTTGTGGTCGTTTCCCCTAACAATATAGACGATCTTGAGGAATTTTATAATCTTGCAGTTAACCTTGGAATGCACGAACTCTCTATCTACGAGATAATTGCAGTCGGGCGCTGGCTTGATCATGAGGATGAGGTAATAGGGGAAAAAGATGTTTCAAGACTTGAGAAATTCCAGAAAACAAAGAATTCTAAATCTGAAGGCCCCAGAGTCACCGCATTTCCATATTTTATGGGTCCGAGTCTTTTTGGGTGTTTTGCGGGCAAGCGCTGGATGCACGTTGCTTCGGATGGAGAAGTAATGCCGTGTGCCTACACTCCTCTCTCCTTTGGAAACATCTGTGAAGACTCCCTGGAAGATATCTGGAAGCGTATGGGTAAGCACAACGCTTACAAAAAAGATGCTGCTTATTGCATGATGCGCAACCCCGATTTCAGGAAGGAATATATTCATACAATTCCTCAGGGCGCCAGGATCCCTTACAGGCTTAAATAACATTTTTTATGTTATTTTTAATTTGTTTTTTTAATTACCTGTCCGGAAAAAAGGTATTTTCAGGGGATTTCTCCAGAAAATATTCCCTTTTTTACTGAGAATGGACTGATTTTCTAATTGAAAATTGGATACTGAACTGTGCATACTAGATGAATATGTCGTTGGAGGTTGGACAGGAGTATATTTTGGAAAATTAACTTTTGATAGGTTTAATTTTCTTGGAACTTGCCATAACTGAGAAAAAATGTTTACTATTTTTACCAAATAAAGTAACTTCTGTTCTTTTCTTAAAAAAGCTTTTAAAAGCTCTTATATGGAGTAAAAAGGGTTAAAAATGCTTTAGATAAAATGATTCATTTATAATTTTTTAACTGAATTTAATAGAGTTAGGAGTATATTCCCCAGATCTTAACTCTAAGTATCTGGGTTACGCTTTACATTTTATTATCAAATATTCTGTTCGATAAAATTTCAGTACTTAATTATATTTTAATGTCGCGATTTAATTATTTTTTACTGTAATATTTAATCTTTCTTATCAAAACCATATATTTTGCTATTTATAGAAGGTTTTTTCTTAAAAATTTCTTGTATGTCAAATATGTAATAAATAATCATTATATTTCACCTCCTCTTCTTTGATAAAACCGAAGCTGTTATATAGTTCATTCGCTAAGGATTTGTTAACTACCTCCATTGGAGTAGGGATTTTTAATTATTAATTTATATATTAAACTTTGAGAGACGGAGATTCACATGGCTAAAAATGAAATCTTATCTGAGATCAAAAAAGCAGAAGAGAATGCGAAAAAAATGATTGATGAAGCCATTGAAATAAAAAACAAACGTATCTCTGATGCTCGAGCTGAAGCTAGAGAAATCCTGAAACAAGGTGAAATTGATTCACACAAAGCTTCACAGGATTCTTTCAAATCCGGTGAAGAAAAAATCCTGGTTGAGAAAGACAGGGTTCTTAAAGATGGTGAACAAGATGCCTTAGCCATGGCCCAAAAAGCTCAAGCTAACGTTGACAAAGCCGTTGATTACCTGTTAATAGAGTTTGAGAGGGCGGTCCATGAGTAGACCCAAAAGGATGACAAAAGCCATAATTGTTGGGCATAAAAGTGTTTTAAAAGAAACCATCAATGCACTGCATGATTCTAATCTCCTTCATATTGAAGATTTTATTGAAGATGAATCTGGTTTTAAGATCAGCAAGCCATTTCAAAACGCAGAAGATGTATCTAAAAAGCTTGTGAAGATCCGCTCTATCTCCAATTATTTGGGGATTGAACAAACAAGACAGTCAGTCCAGAAAGCCGATTCAGTTCTACGTGAACTTGATACAAAACTAAATCAACTGGATAGGACCATCTCGGAAAAATCAGAAACCATCAGTAAATATGAGGCCGATTTAAAGGATCTGGAGACCCAAAAAAAGGATCTTCTCCCATTCCTGTCTATAAACCTGGATTTTGATTACTATAGAGGCTATGAAAACCTGAAAGTTTTTGCAGGCTCAATCAAAGGAAATTTGGAAGAAGGTCAAATCTCAAGCATCACACAAGCCTACGAATTGTATTTTGATCCCCAAGCAAAAACAATTGTACTGTTCGTAGACAAAAAAGATGCTAACAAAGTCCAAGAATTGCTTCAGAGTCTTGAATTTAGAGAGCTCAGAGTCCCGGAAAGAGGTGGTATTCCAAGCGATTTATTAAGAACAACGGAACAAAGAGAGGCTGAGACCTCCAGGAAGATCGAGTCACTAAAAGCAGAAGTCGAATCCTTGAAAACACAATATAAGGATTTCCTCCTTGCCAGTGACGAAGTATTAAGTATCGAAAACCAGAAGGCTGAACTGCCTTTGAGAATCGCTACGTCTAAAAATGCTTTTATTATAGAGGGTTGGACTACCAGCGAGAAATACGATACCTTGGTCAACACTGTTAATGACGCTACATCTGGTCGGGCATATGTTACCTCAATTGAAGTAGAGGAAGAAGATGAAGAACATATACCTGTCGAGTATAATAACTCGAAAGCAGCGGAACCAATGCAGGAGATCATGGAACTGTACGCTAGACCCAAATACTCAGAAATTGATCCCACTTCAATTATATTCATTACGTTCCCATTGATCTACGGGATGATCCTTGGAGATATTGGATATGCAATTATTCTGGGAGCAATGGCGCTGGCGATTAAATCAATAGTAAAATCAGAGGCAGTAAAGCCTTTAATGAATATTCTCCTCTATTGTCAGATCTCAACATTTATATTCGGTATTATTTATGGTGAGTTCCTTGGATTCCCGTTAGCGAGTGTGCATGCCGAAGGCGAAACCGTGCCAGGCCTACTACCTTTCTGGAATACAATTAACCTGTTCCCAGGCCTTGCCGGCGAAGAAGTCACATTTCCGGTTCATAGGGCTCACATGGTAATGACTATGATCGCAATATCTGTCTTCGTAGGACTGATTCATTTAAACCTTGGGTATATTCTTGGATTCATAAACATTTCTAAGCACCATGGATTAAAACATGCAGTTCTTGAAAAAGGCAGTTGGATGACTATTGAGCTTGGTGTACTCGTTGCAGCTCTTGGCTATTTTGGCATTATTTCAGCGCTGACTTATGTTGGTGTTGCTATTCTTATTCTCGGAATTGTGATGCTCACTATTGGTGAAGGTATCAAAGGTCCGATCGAATTGCCATCTCTTATGGGTAACGCATTATCTTATGCCCGTATTATAGCAGTCGGTTTGTCTTCGATTTACATCGCATCAACGGTCAATGATATTGCTTTCAAGATGATCTGGGCTGATCATTCTAAGATAGGTATCGCAGCAATAGGTGCAATAATCATATTCATACTCGGGCATGCTCTTAACACCGCCTTGAGTATTATCGCTCCCGGTCTGCATTCCCTCAGGTTGCAGTATGTAGAATTCTTTGGAAAATTCTATGAAGGTGGGGGCAGAAAATTCAATCCATTTGGTTATATAAGAAAATATACGGAGGAATAAAAACTATGGCAGACATCGGAACATTAACAACATTGATGGGAGACGCAGGACTTAAAGCAATTGGTGCAGGACTTGCAATTGCAGGAACTGGGCTCGCATCCGGCTGGGCAGAAAAAGATATTGGTTCTGCTGCAATCGGTGCAATGGCAGAGAATGAAGCCTTGTTTGGTAAGGGTCTGATCCTTACTGTCATTCCAGAAACCATTGTTATCTTCGGTCTTGTCGTGGCTTTGCTTATCAAATAAAGCAGCGTTTACTCAGCAGATAATAAATCGATTTAAGAGTATTCCCTGCTCTTAAATTTTTTAGAGAATCTTTGCTCTAAGCCATTAGGGCATTTACGCTCTAAGTTTGTCGGGAAGTTTGCTCTTTTAGAGTATTCTTAGCTCTCTTGGAGCATCTTTGCTCTAATTTATTTGGAGGTGGAAGCATGGGACTAGATATCGTTACACGGGATATCCAGAATGGTGCACAGGCTGAAGTTTCTGGGATCAAGGCTGAAGCTGACGCAAAAGTATCTGAGATCCTAAATGAAGCCAGAGATGGCCAGAAAAAGATGCTCGGAGACAGCCTTGCACAAACCGAAGAAGACCTCAAAAATCTACGCCAGCAAGTGATATCCAGTGCAAACCTTGACGTAAAAAGGATAAGACTCAATAAACGAAAGGAGCTTCTAGAGCAGGTCTATAATAAGGCTTATGAGTCTATAAAATCGATGCCTGCTTCTAAAAACGAGAAGTTGTTAAAGGTTCTGATCGATGAGCACCAAGATGAAGGCGTCAGAATTTATTCTACGAAAGACTCAGAACCAATTGTCAAGAAATTATCTTCTTTATCCTACACTGGTAACATCGATACTCTCGGTGGTATTATTTTGGAAAACGAGGATAGAACGATCAGGTTAGATTTCACATACGATTCAATCCTGAAAAATGTGTACGAGCGTTCATTGAAGCAGATATCTGATATTTTGTACGGGTGATATTCGATGCGGCTTTTGGAGAGATTCCGGGGGAAAAAACCCTCACAGTCCGATAAGAATAAAAAAGGTAATTCTAACTATGCTTATGCCGCAACCCGTGTCCGCGCGATGAAGAGTAAGTTGCTTCCTAAAGAATCGTATCCCCGGCTTCTCAACATGGGGATTGATGAAATTACCCGTTTTATCCAAGAGTCTGAATACAAAAACGACGTTGACGAACTGGCAATGAAATACAGCGGTGGCGATCTGGCAGAACACGCATTAAACAGGAATCTTGCACTTACTTATGATAAGTTGGGAAGAATCACCACAGGAGAACTAAACTACCTGATTTCTGCCTACTTGAAAAGGTATGAAATCTGGAATGTAAAAACACTTCTTCGTGGTAAACTCTACAACGCATCTGTTGAAGATATCCTGGAGTCTCTTATTGCTGGTGGACAGTTTACCTACACTTTCTTGTCAGAACTTGCAGCCAAGGCCACATACCAGGAAATTGTTGATGGCTTGAGAAAGACTGAATATTATCCTCTACTGCAGAAGTTTGACGGAACCAACTTAGCATACATAGAAAATGAACTTGACAAGGTGTATTATTCAAGTTTGTTCGAAGTAATCGGAGAGCCAAAATCTAAGGACCGTAAGCTCTTTGCTAGAGTCGTTGCATTGGAAGTCGATGTTAAAAACTTGAGTACTCTTTTCAGACTCAAAAAGGCAGGACTCGAGCATCCTGATCAGATCATGCCTCTCATGATAGAAGGTGGACTTGATCTGAGACCCGAGAAACTCGCAGTTCTCCCGTATGACGAGTTTATTAATCAGCTTCAAAAGACCCAGTACTGGGATGCAATCTCTAGCGTTGTCATCCAGGACACGGCTTCTCTGACTGCTCTTGAAAGCAGGCTCACAAGATATTATCTTGAATCCGCAACCACTTTTTCGCACGCATCTCCTCTTTCAATTGTACCTTTTATGGATTATATTATCCATAAAAATAATGAGGTCACTAACCTCCGGATTATCTTTAGGGGTAAGGAAGCTGGACTCGATGATAATTTGATCAAAGACCAGTTGGTGGTTATCTAATGGAATTAGCAGTGATCGGAAAGAGTGATTTTGTAACGGGATTCAGGCTAGCTGGCGTCAGAAAAGTTTACGAAACTTCTGATATTAAGGCTATTGAATCCACAGTGAGATCTGTGCTTGATGATAAGAGTGTTGGGATTGTTGTAATGCATAATGATGACATTAATAATCTGCCGGAAATTTTAAGGAAAAACTTGAATGAGTCTGTCCAGCCTACAGTGGTATCCCTTGGAGGAGCTGGAGAAAGCTCAACTAGTTTAAGAGAAAAAATAAAACAAGCGGTAGGTGTTGATCTGTGGAAGTAAAAGGTGAAATTTATCGTGTGGCTGGGCCTGTCGTCACCGCCATCGGCTTGGATGCAAAGATGTATGACCTTTGCAAAGTCGGTAATGAAGGGCTGATGGGTGAAGTCATCCAGATAGTAGGTGACAAGACCATCATCCAAGTTTACGAAGAGACAGGAGGCGTAAGGCCCGGGGAGCCATGTATAACAACAGGTATGTCTCTAGCAGTAGAGCTTGGTCCAGGCCTTCTTTCTAGTATTTATGATGGAGTTCAGAGACCACTGCATGTCCTACTTGAAAGGACGGGCGGTTTCATTGGCAGAGGCGTCACTGCAGATGGGCTTGACCACAAAAAAATCTGGGAATTCAAACCTGTTGCTAAAAAGGGAGATTCCGTAAAAGGCGGAGATGTGATTGGTGTTGTTCAGGAAACAGTAAACATTGAACACAAGATCATGGTGCCCCCAGATAAATCGGGCACAATCGCCGATATAAAGAGCGGAAGCTTCACTGTTGTAGATACCGTCTGTACCTTCACTGATGGAACAGAACTGCAAATGATGCAGAGATGGCCAGTCAGGAAACCAAGGCCGGTAAAGAGAAAACTTACTCCTGAAAAACCTCTGGTCACAGGGCAGAGAATCCTTGACGGACTTTTCCCTGTAGCAAAGGGAGGCACTGCTGCAATTCCAGGACCTTTCGGGTCGGGCAAAACAGTTACCCAGCAGCAACTTTCAAAGTGGAGTGATACCGAGATTGTGGTCTACATCGGCTGTGGTGAGCGTGGAAACGAGATGGCAGATGTTCTGTGGGAGTTCCCTGAACTTGAAGACCCGCAGACCGGAAGGCCACTCATGGAGCGTACTATCCTTGTCGCTAATACTTCAAATATGCCTGTGGCTGCAAGAGAAGCATCTGTGTACACCGGAATGACACTTGCGGAATACTTCCGTGACATGGGATATGATGTCTCCCTGATGGCAGACTCCACCTCAAGGTGGGCAGAAGCCATGAGAGAAATCTCCTCCCGTCTTGAAGAAATGCCTGGTGAAGAAGGTTACCCGGCATACCTGTCTGCAAGGCTGGCAGAATTCTACGAGCGTGCCGGTGTTGCTGAGACTCTCTGTGGTGAAAAAGGCTCAATTACTGCTATCGGTGCAGTATCCCCTCCAGGTGGTGACTTCTCCGAGCCTGTTACTCAGAACACACTGCGTATCGTGAAGGTATTCTGGGCTCTGGATGCAAAATTATCCCAGAAGCGTCACTTCCCTGCAATCAACTGGTTGAACAGCTATAGCCTGTATAAAGAAGACCTTGATGACTGGTTTACCGAGAACGTGGCTACTGACTACGTCCCTATGAGAGAAAGGGCAATGGATATGCTGCAGACAGAATCCGAATTGCAGGAAATCGTGCAGCTTGTCGGTTCCGATGCTCTGCCTGAAGAACAGCAGCTTCTGCTTGAAATTACCCGTATGATAAGGGAAATCTTCCTGCAGCAGAACGCATTCCACCCTATAGACACATACAGCCCCTTCGAAAAACAGTATAAGATCATGAAGGCCATCATGAAATGGGGAGACGCTGCAATGGATGCCCTGAAATCAGGTGTACCTTCTACGGAAATTATCAAGATGCAATCAAAGGACGAACTTCCAAAGGTTAAGTTTGAAGAGGACTTTGATGGTTCTTTGAATACTGTCCTCGCAAAGATGGATAAGGAGTTTGCAGCCCTGGGAGGTAAGTAAGTATGGCAAAAGAGTATAAGACGATCACTCAGATTGCAGGGCCTCTTATTTTTGTCGAGAAAACAGAGCCTGTAGGTTATAATGAAATCGTTAACATTAAGATGCCTGATGGAACCGTTCGCAGAGGTCAGGTGCTGGACTCTTCCGCTGACATTGTGGTTGTCCAGGTTTTCGAGGGCACTGGTGGTCTTGACAAAGACTGTGGTGTAATCTTCACCGGTGAAACCTTGAAGCTTCCTGCATCTCTCGACCTTCTTGGCAGGATTCTGTCCGGTTCAGGAGAACCAAAGGACGGTGGACCAAGGATTGTTCCCGACCAGCTGCTGGACATCAACGGAGCTGCAATGAATCCGTACGCCAGGCTGCCTCCAAAGGACTTTATCCAGACAGGTATCTCCACAATCGACGGGACAAACACACTGGTTCGTGGGCAGAAACTGCCTATTTTCTCAGCATCAGGTCTCCCACACAATGAAATTGCCCTGCAGATCGCAAGACAGGCTTCTGTACCCGGATCCGAATCTGCTTTCGCAGTGGTATTTGCAGCAATGGGTATCACCAATGAAGAAGCTCAGTATTTCATGAGCGACTTTGAAAAGACAGGTGCTCTGGAAAGGGCAGTTGTGTTCCTGAACCTGGCAGACGACCCTGCTGTCGAACGTATAGTTACTCCGCGTATGGCTCTCACAGCAGCCGAGTACCTGGCATACGAACACGGTATGCATGTTCTCGTCATCCTGACTGACATTACAAACTATGCAGAAGCTCTCCGTCAGATGGGTGCCGCCCGTAACGAAGTGCCTGGTCGTCGTGGATATCCTGGTTACATGTATACTGACCTTGCAACTCTTTACGAACGTGCAGGTATCGTCAAGGGTGCAAAGGGATCAGTTACCCAGATTCCTATTCTCTCAATGCCTGGTGACGACATTACCCACCCAATCCCTGACCTTTCCGGTTATATTACCGAAGGCCAGATCGTGGTTGCCAGGGAACTGCATAGGAAGGGTATCTACCCACCAATCAATGTGCTCCCATCCCTTTCAAGGCTGATGAATTCTGGTATTGGAGCAGGCAAGACAAGGGAAGACCACAAAGCTGTTTCTGACCAGATGTATGCAGGTTATGCAGAAGGGCGTGACCTGAGAGGTCTCGTGGCAATCGTCGGTAAGGAAGCTCTGTCCGAAAGAGATACCAAGCTCCTTGAGTTTGCCGACCTGTTTGAGGACAAGTTTGTCCGTCAGGGCAGAAACGAAAACAGGACAATCGAGGATACTCTGGAAATCGGATGGCAGATTCTCACTCACCTTCCTGAGAACCAGTTGGGTAGGATTGATAACAAATATATCCAGAAATATCACCCGGCGCACAGAAAGGCTAAGTGATCGTCATGGCTCAGCAGGACGTAAAACCAACTCGTTCGGAGTTAATTAATCTCAAGAAAAAGATCAAGCTATCTGAAAGTGGGCACAAGCTCCTGAAGATGAAGCGAGATGGTCTGATCCTTGAGTTCTTCAAGATCCTTAACGAAGCAAGAAACGTCAGAACCGAGCTGGATGCTGCCTTCGCAAAAAGTACTGAAAAAATCAATCTAGCTGCTGCTGTGAATGGAATGGTTGAAGTCAAATCAACTGCCTTTACAGCGAAGGAAAATCCTGAAATTGAACTTTCGGGGCACAACATCATGGGTGTTGTGGTGCCCAAGATCAGTTCTACTGGAGTCCGCAAACCTCTCTACGAGAGGGGTTACGGTATTATCGGGACAAACTCATACATTGACGAGACTGCCGATGCTTACGAGGACCTTGTAGAAAAGATCATCGTTGCTGCGGAACTGGAAACAACAATGAAAAGGCTCCTTGATGAGATCGAGAAGACCAAGAGGCGTGTTAACGCTCTCGAATTCAAGGTTATTCCCGAACTCAATGCGACCATGAAGTACATCCGTTTTATGCTCGAAGAAATGGAAAGGGAAAACACCTTCAGGCTGAAGAGAGTCAAAGCAAGAATGAGAGATTAATCTTGATTTGAACATGGCAGCATGTGACGATCGACCAAATCTGGTTGAAAAAGCAATATTCAAGTTAAGTGAACCCAAAAACCAGGCTCGTCTATTACAGGCGGCCTGGAAGATTTCCCTTCTAATGATGGTTTTTGGGATCATCCTTATCATAAAAACAATTTCTCCAGATTCTATGTGACTTGGATTTCAAGATTATTTTTATCTTGAATCCAATCACAGTTCCTGTTTTTATTTGAATTAGGTCAATTTTTGTCAGCTTATTTATATCTAATATGGCACTAATTTTGTTTTTCACAGAATGAAACTTAATATTAAAAAAGGAGCTAAAGTTTTTTAACCTAAAATTGGAATTAATTCCTTAAATTGAGAATAAATTATTTCTAGATCTATTTTTACCAGGGAAACACTACATTAAAATTAATTTGGAAAAGCAATTATTTCCCCGTATTTTGAAAATCGGCATGTGAAGTACCCTGAGGAACTTCATAGTTTCTTAAAATTGGAC
>JAMXLQ010000191.1 GCA_024280975.1 Methanosarcina sp. | reverse complement strand
CCTATTTTTATAAGGATTCCCAAATAGAAGGTCCTACTCTAGCAAAAGCCATTCAACTGCATGGAAAAGAACTTTCCTATAACAACTACGTGGACGCCGACAACGCTCTTCAGACGGTAAAAGAACTCGGAAATGCTTCTCCTGCAGTGGCAATTGTAAAACACAATAATCCATGCGGGCTTGCTACCGGAAGTACGCTCCTGCAGGCTCTCCAGGCGGCCTGGGATGGAGATCCAATTTCAGCTTACGGAAGCATAATCTGTACCAATGAGGTCTTTGACCTTGAGGCTGCAACTTTTCTGAATGGGAAATTTGTGGAAATTATTCTTGCTCCTGACTTCAAACCCAATGCCCTTGAATACCTGAAAAATAAAAGTGAAAACCTTAGACTCCTTAGACTGCCTGAGCTTAGAGAGGTTTTCGGGACAGACTACACATATAAGTATGTAATCGGAGGCATGCTAAAGCAAACTCGAGATATTGGTCTTTACGAAAAGTGGGAGTCTGTTACAGACATTCCGTATCCTGAAAAGAAGCGTTCTCTCTCGGAATTCTGTCTGAAAGCTTGTAAGGCAACTAAATCCAACGCAGTGATCCTTGCTCATGAATACGAGCCAGGATTCTTCATGGTCCTTGCTATGGGTGCAGGACAGCCGAATAGGGTTGATTCAATTCGAAAACTGGCAGCCACAAAAGCTGTCGAGAATCTCAAGATAATTTATGAACGGGAACATCCCGCAACCTCATTTGAAGCTTATTGCCAGGAAGTTATGTCAGAATGCGTAATGGCATCGGATGCATTTTTCCCCTTCGATGATAGCGTAATCTATGCCGCAGAGAATAATATCCGCTACATAGTCTCTCCAGGTGGATCAATCCGAGATGGCGAAGTTATTGCTGCTGCAAACCGACTAGAGGTAGCCATGGTCTTTACAGGCATGCGCCACTTCCTCCATTAATAACCTTTTCAGGTATAGATAAAATAGCGACTGGATTGAGACTATAACTCAGATAACCCCTGTCGTTCTAGGGCAGGGAAAATTTTAATTTTCGGGTTTAAGTTCAAGAAGCCTTGTACTCATATGCAACCAGCTTTGGTTATCAAGAAAACAGATGGTTAAACTTTACAGAAAATTTCAATATTTATTAGTTTTTAAGTAAGCTCAGTATGTGGACATCCGAGATCTATCTAAAGACCAGATTTATTTATTGTCCTATTTAACACATTTTTTATTTAAGTCACTGCATACTCTTTTAAATTAATTATTGTTCTTTCAATTTTAAATATTAATTTTTTAGCTCTGAGGTTCTTTTTCTTTCATAAGGTTCAACTCTGAGCTTTATATTAATGAAATAATCTGATACTATTGACACATGTATTTTTTTTAGATCTTTTCATAAATTGTTCAGAAAGATAAATTCTATTTTCGGAAGACTGATATGTATAATCTTAAACAGGAACAAAAATTGTTATCAATTATGTAAACTTTTGAAAAAGATAATATATATTGAATTCGTATAGTATTTTAGCAATGCTATATCATCCGGATATAACTGCCTTCCCTTCAATCAATATAAAAAATAAGAGGAATATAAAAATTAAATTTTATATATTGTGTATCAATGCAAAGAACTTGCTTAAGGATGTTAACCTCCTGTTAGTTCTAACATACGAGTAAAATAGGTTAGTGAGTTGATAGAAGTGAAATCCAGTGGGCTTTTAAGCATTCTCACCTTCTCTGATAAAAGGAAGGACATTCTATTTTTACTTCAGGATAGTCCAAGAACTCTTTCCGATATCAAAGATTATTTTGATGTAAAGTCCCCTGAGATCCTGCCTCGTCTTAAAGAAATGGAAGCAGCAAACTTAATTACCAGGCAGGAAGGAATGTATTGGCTGACATCTCTAGGAAAAGTTTCAGCCATACATTATAAGCCCTTCTTGGATACTCTAACGGCTATAGAAACAAATGAGGATTTCTGGAGAGATCATGACCTTTCTGCAATTCCTGATGTATTGTTAAACAGAATTCAGGAGCTTAAAGAGTGCAGAGTCATAAGAGATGAACATGAACACATTTACGATACTCATAAGACATTTCTAGAGAATATACTGTCTTCTGCGCACTGTATAGGTTTTTCATCCATTTTTCTTCCAGGCCATCCCTCAATGTTCCTGGAATTGGCTCGAAGTAATATCCCGATTTCCATAATTGCTACACCCAATGTATTTTTTAAGCTAAAGAGTGAGTATAGTATTGAAATTGAAGAATTCCTTAAATTCAAGCATGCAAGTTTCCATGTATATGACAATGCAAAAATAGCCTTTATGGTAACAGATCGTTTCTTTACCCTTTCGCTCTTTTTCAAAAACGGAACTTTTGATCCTCGAAATGATCTAATAGGCTTTGATTCATCCTCAATCAAATGGGGAGAGGATCTTTTTAAGTATTACAAAGAGAACTCGGTTAAAATAACGAATTTATAAAGCTTATCGAAGATTTCTGAAAAGAAATCTTACAATTGGGTAGGAAAAGCTTTGCACTTTAATATAAGCTGAATGTGAAGTTATGCATTTCAATAAATTTATCGATATCGAAAATTTTAATCAAAAATATACATTAGGTGCAAAGCCATAGAAAATTAGGGTTTATATTTTCATCCCGACAACTCCGATTGAGTGAATCCAATATTCTGAAAGTTTTTTGCCTATCTTATTGCTTTTGCACTTTAGCATTAGATCTCATGCAGGTAGTATTTTATGCAAGGAAGACACCTGCAATCGTCCTCAATCCGACAATAGATGTTGATTCTCCGTCCACAAGAATGGTTCTTTCTAACTTTTGGAAAAGAGATTCTTCTTCATCACTTTTTGTATAGTTCTTGATGCAAATTAGCCCACATATGAAACTGTAGAGAATAATTAGAGGTTCAAAAGCAAGAACTCCATCAATTAGAGCAATACCGAGTATCAGGTGGGAAAGCAGGTGCAGTCCCAGAAGGAAATTTCGAGTATTCTGTGCCCCAAGGCTTACAGGAAGAGTTTTGATGCCTGCGCGTGTGTCTCCTTTAACATCTTTGAAATCATATATGGTAGAATTAATAAAAAGTTTGACTCCAAAATAAATGAAAACTAGAACTATGAGGAGAATGCTTTTGCAGGTGCTGCCTGCAATCCCTGAAATGAAAGCACCCCAAGTGAGACCTACAACAAAGTTTTTGACTCCAAGTCCACCTTTGAGTTTCAAAGCAAATCTACCTATTTTAACACCTTTACTATAAAGAAAGCCGGTTATTAAAGGTAAGAATGCAAATGCAAGCATCCCTTCTTTTGTCAGTACATAACTTCCTATAACAAAGGTAAGTATAGAAGCTGCAAGCCCTATTTCTTTTCTTGAACCACTTAGCTCCTTCCGATTTACAACATCCTCTTCGGAACCAAGGGCCCTATCGAGTGTATATACGCTGTAGATTACGAGTCCTCCTGCAATGCAGGTAAAGATACTGGAATGGATTTGAAGCAGAAGGAAAGCAATATGAATTCTTAATGCGCCTGAAAACGCAACTAAAACGGAACTTTTTAAGAGTTCGAGTGTAGCATTCTTGTGTTTAAATTCTTGTGTGTTCTTTCGTCTGTACCTGAGAAATCGTTCAAAACTTCCGAAAAATACATTGGAGTTCATAAAATTAATATTGGACGACTTTTAAATATTATTTACCCAATAGAAGATTTTACAATGTCTATAAAGTATGTGCGGTTAACTATATTTTAAAAAAATGAACTAATACTAGATGAATAAGCTAACATTATTTTGAAGGATATTATGCTGTAATTATTCCATAAAAAAGACATTGGTATACGTAGGATTAGAAATCTGAATACTTGAAGGAGTCAAAATTAGTAAAATTAAACAAATTTATTAAGTGCTACTGATGGAACTTCTTTAATGAGTATTCAAACTACGATAGAATAAAATCTATTTCAAAACTAGGAGTCTTGTCGGATTGACTACAGTGTAACAATAGCTTACATAGTTTTGTAAATCCAATTATCCTCAGCATTACAGGGATGGATTTCGGAGCGATAATCATTGTAACCTGTCTTTAAGAAACAATTGAAACTTTTATTATGGGACTATTAACCAATTATCCATTTGCCCTAGCTTCTGGAGATGGCCCTGAACGCTTTTTTTGCGTTACCATAGTTCTATACATAAGTATAAGCTGTCAGGTTGCCCTACGACAGTT
>JAMXLQ010000190.1 GCA_024280975.1 Methanosarcina sp. | reverse complement strand
GGAGAGATATAGTCTCAGACTCAGCAAATACAGTACACATACTTGTTATGCTTGCAGGTGCCTTTGAGGTTAGCGCTAAAGGCCCAAATTCATCTATAGGCACTTCAAGCGCCCTTGAAGTGTACTCTAAAAATTTACCCGTGCCAGCAGCGCATTTATCATTCATTAAAAAATCAGTTACTTTCCCGTTATTAACCGAGATAACCTTACTGTCCTGGCCTCCAATATCGATAACCCCGTTGACTTCTGGATAAAGATGATAAACACCCATAGTATGAGCAGTAATCTCACTTACAGCTTTGTCGGCAAACTTTATACTATTCCTACCGTATCCGGTCGCATATACTCCATTTACATCCTTTTTATTTATTCCTGCATCGACAAGTACTTTATTATATGCGTTCTCTGCAGCAGCTAAAAAATCAAATGCAGTTGGTAACACAATTCTGGAGATAATCTGACCGTTGTTAACAAGAACAGCCTTTGTTGTGGCCGAACCTGAGTCTATTCCCACTGAGATCATGAAAGCATCTCCATGAAAGCATCTACACGGAGTCCAATCTGCTCAACATCTGAGTCCCCATAATCCGTTTCAATAGCAAGCATAGGTATCCCGGCTTTTTTTAGTGCCTGCTGTACTTTGTACTTTTCAATATTGTATCCGTGGCAGAATTGGAGGGTATAGTACACTACGCCATCAACTTTAAACTCCCTTGCAAGCTCCAAAATATTATCTATACGCCTATCGTTCGGCGTCATACAGGAACAGGGTATTTTGATGTAGCGTTCAGCCAGCGCAATCATAGGGTCTTTATTTTCGTCAACTAAGTCCCAGAAAGATCTTGTTCCTGTACAGCTTTCCTCTGCGACGATAATACCGCCCTTGTTCTCTATTATCTCAGGAACTTTGGTGTTGCCGCCGGCCATCGGACAACCGGATATAATTATTCTGGGCTTATGCCCCAAATCCATTTTAACCTGTTCCGCTTCTTCGATGAGCATGCGGACAAATTTCTTCAATTCGTCAGGTGAGAGGAAATACTGCTTCTGCATGACCTTTAGTACATTGAGACCACTGATTAGAGGAGGGTCTACTTTTCGCAGATCATATAACCTGTGAATCAGTTGTCTCATCTCGTTAGATGACTCAATTTCCTTCTTTAGTTTCTCGACTGTGACCTTGTTACCTGTCAGTTGTTCCATAACACCTTTGAACTTCTCAAGTTCACCTAAAAAATATTTTATAGCCTCTGGGTTGTCGGGATTCTGCGGAAGATCGAGAACGTATGTAGGGACATAATCTCCCAATAGTTCATACATTTTCTTTTTACTATCACAGGTATTTTCGGCAGTTATCATATCCACCATGTTAAAATGAGAGCAGGATTTTACGCCTGAGCAACCATTGTTAACAATCGAACCAAAAGAGGACTTGACAAGCGGGCAGATATTCCTGGGCAAGTACTGCTCAGCTATTGATATCGTATCGTTCTTACCCCCACAGAGTATGACACGGTCGGCACCTGCTGCAAAGATGATCTCGTCAGGCACAAAAAGACATAAAGTACCAATTATTTTCTTTCCAGCTTTTCTCTCCCCTGATATCTGGCAAATCCGTTTATTATATGAGTTTTTGACGTAGTCAAGGCTTTTGAACTGTTGCATATTCTCTATGAAAAACGATGTTGGTATATTAAATCATTTTCTATTCCTGCAAAGTAAGTATTATTTCCTGAAGTATTTCGGAAGTTTTAAGCAAAAAGTACCTCAAGTCTACCTCATTTGTATTCGATTAAGAAACAGGTTGCCTAAAAGTATTGTTTTTTATATTAAAACTAATTTAACTTCAAGTCAATAAAAATCATTATAAACAGTATTCGAAGTTATGCATGAGATTCATTAATCTGTGACAAACTAAGAGAGTCAGGTATTGAGCATGAAAGTTAGAGAGAGTGGTATGCCTAACGAAAAGATGTGGGCAGAATTCTTTGAGCCAGAAAAAATCCTGTGTATTATGGAGCTTAACCATAATGTGGCAGATGTAGTGGAATTTGGATGCGGTTACGGGACTTTTACCATACCCGTAGCAAAAATCGTAAAGGGTACAGTGTATGCTATTGATATCGAAGAGGAAATGATAAAGAGAGTTGCTGAAAGAGCAAATGAAGAAAAATTAAATAATATAAAAACGCTTCTTCGAGATTTTGTTAATGAAGGTTCCGGGCTTGAAGACAGAAGTGTGGATTATGCAATGCTCTTTAACATTCTTCATGCAGAAAAGCCGGAAGACCTCCTTAAAGAAGCCTATCGAATCCTAAAGCCAGGAAGGAAATTAGGCGTAATTCACTGGAACTGTGACCCAGAAACACCTAGGGGCCCACCAATGACAATAAGACCCAGACCAGAGCAATGCATCAAATGGGCTATCGAGAGTGGATTTAAATTTGAAGATAGACATGATCTGAAACCATACCATTATGGTCTTGTCTTCTCAAAGCCTGGAAAGGAATAAGATAGAGTGCTTTTGTGTGGTTACAATGAAATTATTGATGTTCGATACTAATGATTTCTGGTATAAAACATTCAGTAAGACCGTAGACTCTGCTGAGACCTGTGATGTAGAAGAATCAACAACAGATTCCCTTGTTATTTTCATTAATGTTGAGAAAGAAGATGAGGCTCAGAAAGATAAGGTTGTTAAGAAAGCTGTTAACAATATTAGCTGGCTTGCTAAAAAAACAGATAGAAAAAAGGTAGTGCTTCACTCTTTTGGGCATCTATCAGATAGTAAATCTAGTATCGAGTTCGCGGAGGATGTTATTAAGACTATTAAAGAGAAACTAACTTCGAAAGGACTCGAAACCTCAATGACACCATTTGGATATTTCTATGAATTTAAAATCCACGTGAAAGGCGAATCTCTGGCAAAGGTCTGGAAATCACTATAATTTCATTTTATTCTTTATCAATAGGACTTAAACGTATAAAATGCAAAATAAAGTGCAATAAATGCTATTGTTCACTTTATTTTTATAATTTCGAGTTTAAGCGTAATTGATTACTCGTTTTAACTACATAAGTCCTATTGTATTATAATTTTTATCTCTTACATGAAATATTAATGTGTATAATCAATGATTTTTACGGTATCGCCAAGTTTCCTAGCAATTGCGTCTTTTATTATTTGTGCATGAGGACAGGGAAAGCCTATAGGAGTGCCTTTAAATATGCAGGATGCAAATACGATTGTGTCAGCACCTCTTTTTGCCATTTCCGCCGCTCTTGTTACAGCCTTTTTACCTGGGCAGCCGCCACAAGTATTTACACCAATTACTTCAATGTCCTCTGCAATTCCTTCAAAAGCAAGCTTCTTCTCTTTCATCACCTTGAAGCAGGTAGTAGCAGGACACATATCTTCTGTTTGCATACATCTGATTAAACTAACTTTCATAAGACGTTCCCCTTTACGTTTTTAAAATAAAAAGCATCCTTTGTTCTATATAAATACTTTCAGAGATTAAATCAGTTTTTTGCACTGTCTCTATATAAAATTGGTCTTGGCTATATTAAGCGGTTCTTTCTCTATTATCCTCATGTCGCAAATATCTGAAATACTTTTTCAAAATTTCCCAAGTTATATTCTGAAAGTTCTTCAGACTTTATGAAGTTTTCAGCACCCGCTAATTTAAACATACTAAGTTAATGGGTTTTCTTAGTATTAATTCATGAAGTACTCAATTGTGGTGCCTCAGAACTCATAGGGCTCATCATGAAATCAGTGAAATTTTTCATCACAGGCACTCAATTGATGTTTAGACAATATACAGGGTTAATATA
>JAMXLQ010000189.1 GCA_024280975.1 Methanosarcina sp. | reverse complement strand
ATGGAGGCTATCCTCTTTTCCCGCCTTGTGCCAAGGGAATGCACTGCCATAATTGCAGGGACGTTGCAACCAAAGCCAAGAACCAGTGGGATCACGGCTCTTCCGTGAAGCCCAAGTTTATGCGTAAGATTGTCCAGCAGAAAAGCTGCCCTTGTAAGATAACCCGAATCCTCGAATATCGAAAGAATTGCATAAAAGACCGCAATATATGGAATTGCAATCGCAAATCCGGCCTCAACTCCCCGAAGCGAATATACGATCAGGTTTCTTAGGATAAGCGGCATATCTGAAGTTGCGGCTTCGGCAGGCAGAATCACATGAGGCTCAAAGATTCCATTAACGATCCAGGTCTCAAGGAAACCTCCTACTCGGAAAACAAGAAGGAAAGTTAGGAGCAGAGCAGATATGAGCACTACAATTCCAAAGTTAGGGGAGGTAAGGATAGCATCTATCCTTTCCCTTAAACTCTTTTTAGGCTCAAACCTTGAAACCACACTGTCCACGATATATCCGGCTTCCCCATAGAGATCTCTTGCAACCGTATCGGGTACTGAAATTCCCTGTCGCATTTCCAGGTTCTGCCTTAACCGCCTGGCAGAAGAAAGCAGGGCATTAGCTTCAGGTGGCACACAACAGAGTTCTACAAACTCGGCATCGTTTAGCAGAGCTGCAATCTTCACACTTGGAGGGACATTGGGGAAAGCATAGTCAAGGTTGGAAAGAGCTTGCTGGATCCATTGGCTATATTTTACCCTGTGATGCTCTTGAGTTTTACCCTTCTCGGCAAGAGCTACAAGCATTACCTCATCGAGCCCTACCCCCCAGGTTGCAACTGTTGGTACTACAGGAAGGCCAAGCAACTCAGAGAGTCCATCTGTATCAACGAGAAACCCGAGGTCTGCAGCCAGGTCCATCTGATTTAACGCAATGACCATAGGGATATCGAGTTCCAGGAGCTGTAGAGTCAGGTACAAGTTTCTCTCAAGCCTGCTCGCATCAAGAACATTAATGATAATATCCGGCCGGTCCTCAATCAGAAATCTTTTAGTTACCTTCTCATCTTCGTTTGTAACCCCGAGGGAATAAATGCCTGGCAGGTCAACTACTTCAATAGTTTTTCCCCGGGCCTTTACAATTCCCTTTTTAAGCGCAACTGTCGTGCCAGGATAATTCGAGACCTCAACACCTACCCCGGTAAGCCTGCTGAAGAAGACGCTTTTTCCAACGCTTGGGTTACCTATGAAAGCAATTGTCAAATCGTAAGGGGTTTTGCTCTTACTTACATTTTCGGAATTACAGCATGAGCTGGAAATCCCTATCACGTCTCCGGTTTTTCTGTTCGATGTCAGTTATATGCCTTCTCTACGCTTTTACACGCTTTTGCTTTTCGGAGCTATGAATATCTTCTTTGCAATGTCCCTTCCGAGAGCAATTTCCGACCCTACTACCATAACCGAGATACAGCCCTGTTTTTGCTTGCGCCTAATTTCAATATCTTCTCCCGTGAGAATTCCAAGGGATGTCAGGCGGTCTTTTGTCTCTCTTGGAAGGGTTACACGAGCAACTCTGCCTGTACTTCCCTCTTCCATTTCATCGAGCGGGATAAATTCTTCCCCTAGCCTGATATTGTTTTTATCAATGTTGATAGGGTTTCCATCAGGGCAATACTCTGGGCTTCCCAAAAATTCGTAGATTTTTTCAAGTACAGCATCAGACACTGCATGCTCAAGTTCGCAGGCTTCTTTATGGGCTTCCTTCCTATCGAAATCAAGGACGTCAACCAGGAAAGTCTCAAGCACTTGATGTTTCCTTTTGATTTTGATAGCCTGATCAGTTCCTTTCTCTGTCAATTCCACCCCCTGATAAGGTGTATACTCTACGAGTCCCGAAGAATATAATTTTTTTATCATTTCCGTCACGCTCGGCGGAGATACGTTTAGTTCTTCAGAGATCTGTTTGGTCTTTGCAGGGCCCTGATTCTTTCTAATAAGGTAGAGAATAGTTTCAAGATATTCTTCAAATCGATCTATATGCATTACATCATCCCGCCAACGTGTGCCTGACTTCAGACCCAATAATTAGGATAACCTAAAAAAGGTAATCTCCTGAATAAATAATTTTTGATTTTCGATTATTTACATTTATTTGATAATGTGATAATCAATGTCTAGTGAATTCTAATTTAGCCATTCAATTGAAAAAAAAAAGAAGGATTTAGAAGTGATTCAGGAATTAACTGATTTCAGGACAGCAATTTCATTACAATCCGGAAACTTGGGGCATTTTAGGCAACCGGACCAGATTTTTCTGGGGAGACTGTTCTTGTCAACAATTTTAAAGCCCAGGGTTTCGAAAAAACCAGGAACGTAAGTAAGTGCAAAGACTTCCTTCATGCCAAGGTTTTCAGCATCTTCAAGGCAGGCCGAAACAAGCTTTGTACCTATTCCTTTTCTTGCATGTTTGGGATTCACGGCAAGGGCAAGTATTTCTGCAAGGTCTTCCCATACAATATGCAGGGCGCAGCAGCCTACAACCTCTCCATCAATCTCACAGACGTAGTAATCCCTGATGCTTTCGTACATCTCACTCAGTGAACGGGCGAGCATTAGTTCTTCCTTCGAATAAGTATTGATAATCTGTTTCATTACAATTACGTCGTTTATCCTGGCTTTCCTGATCAATTCGTGTTTCCTCTAAGGTTGCATTTATTATCTAATAGTAGGCTGAACTGGTTTATTGTTTATAAATACATACTTTGTACAGCTATGGAATTACTTGTGGAATTTCTCTTTATCTAAATAAGAAATTTTCCATTGTTTATTAGAATGTATCCTGTAATTAAGGAAGGTCCAATTTTCTTTCTGAGTCAGTAAAGCATCCAGAAAGTACCAAAGTACGAAAATAGATTTTTGTTCTAAATAAACCTGACAAAAGTAGATTATAGAAAATTAGCGGGCGCGAAGGGATTTGAACCCCCGATTTACAGCTTAGGAGGCTGCCGCCATATCCTGGCTAGGCCACGCGCCCATGAAGTGTTTCCTAAAAATACTTTACAGCTGCCTGCTAAATTTACGTTTCAGGTAAAGTATCCATAATACCGGTATAAGATGTATATCAAATTATCGCTTCAGATGGGAGAAATGTGAACCTGCAAATCAAGAAGCGATTTTTCCGGAAAGTTTTAAATTCAATGTAAACCTTTAACTCTCCAAAGGTTAACAATACCTCAGTTTTTCAAGGCTACATATTTTTCAGAGGTTGAAAATTAACCTTTATAAAGTTAATCGTTATAAAGTTGACAAGTTTACTGCAGGCTCAATCCCTATTAGCAGTTTCAATCCTTAATAGCTAGTTTAAGCTTCTGTCTCTGTTACAGCCTTTACTTTTCACCGAATAATCAAGCCTGCAAATTTCGGTTATAAGAGGCTTCAACAGATTTGAAAAAAGCGAAAATGAGAAAAACTGAATAAAGTTGATAAGAGGAAAAAGTGTGCATATAAAAAACAACGAGTTCTATTCCACCAATAATCCTGATCTAAGGATGATGGTTTTCGCATCTCTTTTTGCGGCCCTAACTGCTGCAGGAGCTTATATACAAATTCCTATGCCTTTCTCTCCTGTGCCTGTTACACTGCAAGTTTTCTTTGTCCTTCTTGCCGGAAGCATGTTGAAAAGCAAATGGGGAGGCTTGAGCATGATAGTGTATACCCTGCTTGGCATTGCAGGTCTCCCTGTATTTGCAGGAGGTAGTTCCGGAATGGGTGTACTCTTTGGACCCACGGGCGGGTACATAACTGGCTTCATTCTTGCAGCTTATATTCTAGGAAAGCTTTCCGAGAAGACTGAAACTGCTGGCAAATCCAGACTCTTAATCAACGCGCTTAATATGATCGCAGGAGTCCTGGTTCTCTATGCGTGCGGTTTTATCCAACTAATGTTTGTAGCTGACATCGGGCCTGTGGCAGCTCTTGCTCTTGGTGTCGTTCCTTTTCTGCCTGGAGAAATTATAAAAACTGCAGTTGCCGCATATATTGCTTCGACCTATGAGCTCTGAAACTACTTATTTTCAACTCTTTTCTAAAAAAACCTAAATTAAAGGATAAACTCGAATTCTCTAGAATATTTAAAGCGAAAAAATAAAATTTTGGTTTAGCATGATCAGGCTTGAAAAAGTAAGTTACAGTTATCCTGATGGTACTCCTGCACTTGAGAACATAGATCTGGTTATAAAAAAAGGAGAATTCATAGGGGTAATAGGGAGAAACGGCAGCGGGAAATCCACACTTGCCCTTCAACTCAGTGGACTCCTGATACCTCATACCGGCAGGGTAATGATAAAGGGAATGGATACTCGTGAGCCTTCAAAACTTCCAGAAATCCGGAGGCTCGTAGGTATCGTGTTCCAGAATCCTGAAACTCAATTTGTCGGCAGGACAGTTGAAGAAGATCTGGCTTTCGGCCCCGAGAATCTTTGCCTTCCTTCCATGGAAATCCGAAAATGCGTTGATATGGCGCTTGCCGAAACGGGGCTTGAGAAATACAGGCACCATTCTCCAAAAACTCTGAGTGGAGGACAAGGACAGTGTGTAGCCTTGGCAGGAATTCTTGCAATGAAGCCTGAATGCCTCATTTTTGATGAGGTCACTTCCATGCTTGACCCGGAATCTGGAATAGCTGTTCTCGAAACCATAAAAAAGCTGCACAGGAAAGGAAAAACCATTTTATATATTACTCACAATCTCGAAGAACTTCACGACGCAGATAGAATTCTTGTCATGGATAAAGGGAAAATAAGGCTTGAAGGAACTCCAGAAAAGGTTTTTTCCGATGTTTCCCTCCAAACGTTTGGGCTTGCCTTGCCTTCCCTCATCGAGCTGACCGAGAATCTGAAAACTCACGGAATAGTAATTCCTTGGGAGAAAACCTCTTCTCCCCAGAGCTTTGCAGAGGAAATATGCCGATTATTCTTGAAAACGTAAGTTTCTCCTATTCCAGAAAAACTCTTCTCGAAACTCCTGCTTTAAGAGATATTAACCTGCAGATAAAGAAAGGAGAGTTCGTGGGAATACTGGGAGAAAAGGGCGCAGGGAAATCTACTCTCACAAAACTTTTCAACGGGCTTTTAAAGCCGGAAACCGGAACTGTCTTTGTGGATGGGTTTGACCCTTCTTCAAGGGACGCAAAACGCAGGATAGGGATGGTTTTTCAACAGGCTGCTGATCAGCTTTTTTGCAAAACCGTATATAAGGAAATAGCTTTCGGGCCCCTGAATTTCGGGTACTCGAAAAAAGAGACCGAAAAAAGGGTATATGAGGCAATTGAAGCTGTTTCTCTTGACCAGACCATACTTTCTCGAGACCCTTTCAGCCTGAGTGGAGGAGAGATGCAGAGGGTTGCCCTTGCAAGTGCACTTGCCCTCAAGCCGGATTATCTGGTACTCGACGAGCCCATAACGGGGCTTGATCCTATTGGAAAAACGGAAATTCTTGATTCTCTCAAAAAAATAAAAGAAATGGGAACTGCGGT
>JAMXLQ010000188.1 GCA_024280975.1 Methanosarcina sp. | reverse complement strand
AAATGTCTGCTCAGAACGGGAAAGTTGTGGGTCCGGATACAGTACGAGAACATTCTTGTTTTTCCGAAAATCCTGAAGACCACATTAATTTTATAAAGAAATATATTGATTTAGGTTTCACACATATTTACTTACATTCAGCAGCCTCAGACCAGATAGCTTTCCTCAAAGCCTACGGAAAAGATGTCTTACCAGTATTAAAAGATATGAAATAAAGCCACTGGAAAATATCTTTTCACTTTTTTAACTTTACAGAAACATCTTTTATTATATGCCGCGTTTGAGGCTTCTTCTTGGAAGAAATTTCTAAAAGTTACTTCAGAAAAGCCATTTCCAAAGTTGGTATGTTTAAACATCTTTCAAAAACTTTAATGTTTATGGTTATCGAAGTGTGTAGTTATTGAGGTGTGTATATGATCGAAGAAATGACACATGTAATGCTATTCGTCAAAGACTATGATGAGGCGCTTGACTTTTATACGAATAAGCTTGGTTTTGTGAAAGTTACAGACGTTAACCCGATACCAGGATGGCGTTTTTTATCCATCGCCCCAAAAGGTCAGGGTACGGAAATAATTCTCCATGTGCCCAATGCCGCAATGCAGGGCGAGACCGAAGCAAAACGAGAGACCGAACTTATAGGTAAAACCCCTGCCCTGATGTTTAAAGTCGATGACTGTAGGAAGACATGCGATGAGCTAAGGTCGAAAGGCGTAGTGATCTTACAGGAGCCAGGAAAGGCGCCCTTCGGGATCCAGGCGTGTATCTTAGACCTATATGAAAATCCTCTGTGGTTAATAGAGTATCCCAAGTGAAAAAAATCATATAATAAACTAAGCCATTTGTTTTTTGGCTTGCTTGTTATATCTGGTAATTCATTTGTTATCGTTTTGGGTTGTGTTTCACAATGTTCCGCAGGCATTTTAATGAGTTCAAGCTGAATAGCCAGAATTTCGTTCTAATATTAATCCTGTAAACTCATTCTGTATATATTTATATATTTTAGGAAATAGTATTTTACTAGAAGCATTTCAGAGAACAAAAATTAAACTTCAAACTTTTATTTTTTTCAGGTCTTTTATGCATCTAGTCATTGGATTAAACACTGTATAAGGTCACTAATAAGTGATTTCGTGACAAGTGAACACACCCAAAGCTTAAAGTGCGATTACCTTGACAGAAAAACCGCTCTTAAAGGTGAAGTTGAACGCCAGTTGATACATCTGTTTACAGGTATAACCTTAATTCTTTTAATCCAAGCAGCCGGAGATATTGCACTTCCTCTACTGTTTTTTTTGCTTGCTTCTTATGTGACAATCTCAATAGCCACTATTATGGATAAGTTTCCATTTCCACTATCCACTTTCCTGTGCAGATGGGGAAGGCCTTCGAAGCAAGCTATACCATTTGAAGGGACTATTTTGCTCCTTTGTGGAGCAATTCTTTCTCTTATGCTATTCCCTGAAGAAATTGTGCATGCTTCAATTGCAGTAGTTGCGTTCGGAGATTCGGTAGCTACAGCCGTAGGCATGCTGGTAGGCAGGCATAAGCTGCCTTATTCGGGGGACAAAACTGTAGAAGGGACAGTTTCCGGTGCAGTAGCAGCCTTTCTAGCTTCTTCGCTTTTTGTGACTCCTGTTCAAGCTTTTACTGGGGCTGCGGGTGGGATGTTGCTTGAAAGTATCATAAGCTTACAGCTAATCCGGAAACTTAACTCGCAAATAATATTCAAGTTTTTCTTTAATGATAATTTTTTAATTCCTTTATTCTCAGGTCTACTTATGTTTATTATCGGTTTATCTAATACTTGAGAATTTTTCCCGAAGCATACTACAAATTTAACTTATATAAAAACTCATATTTTTTTTATCTGTAAATATGTCGTATAATAGCGGATTTTAGAGAATTTTTCAGTTTCTACTCATTCAACTCATATTTCCCCAGCCTGTGAGGATAAAAAAAGAGCAATACAAGGTTTCTCAAGATCGAAACCGAGTAGTAAAGAATAAACTTATCTACTTGATAACTGCAGGATAAATCAACCCGGAATGTTTTCTGAATTTATTGTTATTAGCTGGACTCTTATCAAGAGAACCTCATATTAAAGGTTTTCAGTGAAAAGAAGAAAAGAATATCTTTTATACGACAGGTAACTGAAGATTTTTCAGTAGCGAGAAACTATTTTGCCTTATGCTTTGATTAGGAGCAGGTAAATATCGATATCTGACCAGTATTGAAAATTGACAGACTTATCTTAAGACCGATTCAGCGTTAATTTTATATTCTATAATTATAAGCCGAAATACACTTCAATTTATTTTTAGTTGCTGTCTCCGAGTCTCTGTAACCTTCATAACGTTTTTCTAAATATGTGGCGAATTTATTTCCTAAGGAAGTAATTTTTCGGTATGAATAGCCGTTTTAAAGAGATTCTTATCTTTAATTCTCCTGTTTTAAACAAAGCTATCTCTGAAGGCATACCCTTCAATAGATGCTAACCAAAAACCTAGTTTACATGTATGTTTAGTCTTTAATTCTAAATAAAACCAAACAGCTGCTAGACCTAAATAATCATCTTCTACCAAACGTTTGGGTTGAATTCTTTTTTATATTATATTTTACATAATACTCAATGGAGGGTGGGCAACTAATTGGGAAATGCAATAGCTACTTGAATCCAGGGAGGTGAACTTATAGGACGGACTCACGCCAGGTTGAAGAATTTATAACCGGCAGGGAATATTTCATTCTGTAAACGAAGCCGATCTTGTAAGTTTACCGAAGGTGAGCAGGTAAGCAGCGATTCTGGATCTTCTGAGGGGACATCTGATAGAGTATAGCACCCCTGAGATGTTACCAGAGAAATGAACGTCTGGAAAGTGAACACACTAAACCGCCAAAACCAAAGGAGTACTGACTTACTGAGCAGGGGTTTTAGAATAGTGCATCTAGGTTCAGATGGTACCGAAAGAATGGGTTGTCCCATGCAAAAGGTGAGCTATTGGACATTATACAGTCAATGTAGCTGGATACACCTGAGAGTGCAGTACTAGGAGTTTAGTTTATAGATTGTTCAGAGAAGGTTTCTATCCGAAAGTATGTGGATTGTCAGAAAATATGTCACACTGGACATGCCAGTAAGGAATTGAAAATATACACAAACATACAAAGGTGGGAGAAATTTATGCAAACCAGTCCAATTGAAGTTCAGAAGGCTTTAAAGGATATAGATTATCCAGTAAATAAGAAGCAGCTTATCGAGCATGCCAAAAAGCACAATGCCAGCAGTAAGGTAATTGAGGTACTCGAAGATCTTCCAAATAAAGAGTACACAAACGCTGCAGATGTCAGCAAAGAATTCCAAGGAAAATAAACTGAAGTTGGGGGGAAATTATGCACACAAGTCCTATTGAAGTTCAAAAAGCTCTAAAGGAGATAGATTATCCTGCAAGTAAGAAAGATCTTATTAAACATGCTAAGAAGCATGACGCCAGAAAGGAAGTAATGGAAGATCTTAATGAGCTTCCAGAAAAGGAGTACAGAAACGCTGCAGATGTCAGCAAGGAATTTAAAGGAGACTGAACTGGAAGTAAAGAGGAAAATTAGTGTAAATCAGTTCAGTTGAAGTTCAGAAGGTTTTAAAGGACATCAATTATCCCGTAAATAAAAAGCAACTAATTGAGCACGCTAGAAAGCATAAAGCTATCAGTGAGGTAATTGAGGTTCTTGAAGGCCTTCCAAATAAGGAGTATATCAATGCTGCAGATGTCAGCAAAGAATTTGAAGGAAAATAATTCTACTTTGGAGCCAGTAACTCGTTGAATGGGGAGCGAGTAAAAAAGCTCCCCTTTGATCCAGATAAAAATGGAGGATGATAAACCTCCTTTCTTTCTCTACAAACCAATACTTAATCGGAATTTCCGAGGTATTTCTTCAACATTTCTTATTACTAGACCTTTATCAAAGATCTGGAAAAGTATCACAAGCAAAACCTTATAATAAAAACTTTTGAGCAAAATATGATAAAATTAAGAATTTTCAGAGTTTTTTATATTTTGCTCAAAAGTTTTTATTATTAACTTGGGTTCAATATATAAAATGTTATAATGGTACTAAAGGAAAATCAAAGAAACAACAGAAAAAGAGTTACTATACACTCGGCTGAAAGGCAGGAATTGTTAAAGCTCAATACAGTAAAATAAATATCAACATATCAGATATTAATAATTCAATTAGTTCATCGAGATCCCCAGGGAATATTTTATTCATAAATGAGGCTCTTTTTGAATTATTTGATACTTCTCTTAAATATAAATTTTAGCGGTAAATAAGGGAATGACAATGGAAAGAAAAGGTTCCCAGGGTCAGGGTAAAGATCGGGATTCCAGCAGAGAACGAAGCTATGGTAAAGGGTCACAAACGATGTACAAGGCAAAGTGCTCCAATTGTGGCGAAGAAACAGAGGTTCCTTTCAAACCGGACCCTGACAGGCCGGTCTACTGTAGGGAGTGTTACGCAAAGCGCAAACCTAAAAGATATTGATATCTTTGGCATTAAGCCTGTGATTTCATTCTTATTAGCAATATTTAATTTATTGAAGTTATTATTCTTACCTCAATTTATTTTTCTCTTTTGTTTTCTTCTTCTTTTGTTTTCTTCCTCTTTTGTCTTATTTTCTTTACTCTTCTTTACTTTTCTTTATATTGATCTGAAAATACGGTAGGCAAAAATAGTTCTAAAATGAGGCATTGCTAAGTTTAATAGGTGTTATTCCTTTGTTCCATTCCTTTGCTTCATTCCTGTGTTTCAAGTTCTCTTTCGAACTGCGTCACATCCATCAATACCTGAAAAGGCGCATCCCTTCCTATATCTCTTACATTGATTTCTACAGGTTGAGCTAGTGTATCTTTGACGGCTCTCCATTCCTCCCTGAAGACATCAACTATTTCCCATGGACCAGCAGAACTATCTTTAACTCTATCGCGGGAAAGTTGTAAAAGCAGGTGTTTCTTTTCAGTCTGGGTAAGATTTTCTATTCCTTTGACTTCTAACTCACTTACAGTTGCATCACCCATTTTGGATCTAGCTACCATTGGCTCGCCTGGCTCATCTTCGATTTCATTTGTTAGTTTTCTCCCCATCAATTCAACTCCTTCTCTATTTCTCTCTATTTTCAACCCGATTGCTAACCAATTGTCAGATCACAGGTCTGAAGGTTCTTGGGTCCAGGTGAATCTTTTTTTGGCAATAACTGCACTTTGTCTCAAGATGTGTCCCTGCGAGAAGTGCTCTCTCTACCTCTTCCTCAGGTGAGATATACTGCGTCATTTCCTCCCCGCAATAGGGGCACTTTATCTTCAGCCAGTCAAGTCTAGTCAGCTGTCTTAAATTCTGTATCAATTTTCCCAGTGCATTTTCATAAGCCTCAGTAGAAAAAACAACGGGTTGGAGGTGATTTATCAGGACAGGCAATTCAACTCCTGCTTCAACCAACGGAATTATGAGCTGGTCGGTTCCAACTGCAAGACCAATTTCCTGATTTACTTCTGGAGATTCTGCACCTTCCGATGTGAGAATTGGAATAAAGCAGTCTGAATGGCGAATTCCAAAACGTATACCTTCCCCCAAGGAAAAAATTCGAACTTTCCTGTACAAACATGAAAAGCTTTCCAGTTCCACGGCCCAAAGAGCTCTGGCCAGTTCCTGAGCAAGTGGCTCGTCCTGCTCGCAGTGAGCTATGTAAATTTTCGAGATCATAGCTGCCATACTTTATCTGGGATTACTTTATCTTC
>JAMXLQ010000187.1 GCA_024280975.1 Methanosarcina sp. | reverse complement strand
ATTGAATAGACAGATATAAAACGTAAAACCGATAGTGGGCTCATTTGTACAATCCTCCGCCGGGTATAGAAGCAGGAGGGCCTTGATTGCATCAGAACCTTGAAGTGCATTGAAAGGTTTCTCCTGTAATTAACCGGCATTCCTCAGAAAGGACTAACGAATAAGCCCAGTCCCATTTTATTGGTCCAAAACTAACTTTTTTCTCTTCTTTTTCTTCTGGGTCTCCCTGTTTATTGAAGCATTGCGATCTATTTCTATCCTTTTGCTGTGTTCTGGTATGTAGAAGTGCTTCAAGGCTTAAGATCGACCTCATAGAAATCAATTTTTTTCCAATTTTATGGCAATTGCAGCCGATGGAGCCGCTGCTGTACTCATGGACATGAAATTTATGCTGGAAGTCGTCTTTACCGACCTTGACGGAATTCTGAAGCTGATCTCGAAAAAGAGATCCTTACCTGTGAAAAAGACTCAATAATCCTTGTTTATGTGCATGGGAATAATATTGATAAGCTTAAAAAAGGCGAAAGTAGTCTGATGAGCAAAGTTGATCTGGGTGTCGCCTCTTGAGGCAGAAAATCCAAGTCAAGAATTATAGACTGTAAAGTGTTTAGGGTCTCAAATTTTTAATAGGGTAAACTCAAAAATTTTCCTCTTGGAAAAGCATATCCAGAAAAATTTTCTATACTGCAAGAAAGGGTTGAAGTTACATAGCTTCTAAATAAAAAGAGTCACATATAATTTTCAGTGAAAATACTTCATATAAGGTCATTTAATTAAATTTTCTTAAATAATTAAGCTCGGTTTCCATAAGGGATTCTGGATACAAACTTTTGAAGGGTAGTGTAATGAGGAATCTTATCAAGGTCAAGTTTTTCCTTTATATTGTTCATGAGGTCAATAAGTTCAATAAGTTCAATAAGTTCTACAAAATCACGATAGTCTGTGCTTATACACTCCTTCAGTAAAACAAGAACCGGAAGCCGATGTTGAGTATAAACATGCTTGGAATATTTACAGGAGTAAAGGTTCAGTCTGGAAGACTGGACAGTTTTAAGACTGAAATCAATAAATTCAATATACTTATTTGACGACAACAGGGATTGCTCCTCATTTTTTTGTGGGGACAAAAATAAGGAGCATTTTCTTGATCTAATTTTTATATATTTTTTGGGTGAAAACAGGATTAGAGGATTTCTACAAAACCGCTTTTTAGAATATATTTAAAATAATTTTTCAAAAGAACTGTTTAATATAATAAAATTGATTTGAGATATACAATTGAAAAGTAAAAAATTAATCTTCAATGTGCCTGAGAAATAATTACGAGTTAAAGGTACAAGGAAAACAAACTGGCTTTGGTCTATTGATTTTTATAGATTACTTATCTATCACCCCGATTTCTATCATCTAGATTTGCATAACCTATTTTGAACCAGCGTTCACTTTGTAAAGGCTGCCATCATAAGAAGTACGAGATGATTGCAAGTATAATAAAGATAATAACAAGCCACTTTGCAATCTCCATAGAGAAACCGGCAACTCCCCGTGCGCCCAGTATATACGCAATCAATGCCAATATTAGAAAGATCACAGCAAGTCCTATCAAATCTGCCATATTTCACTCCCCCAGTGATTATTTAATCAATAAATTAATTATTAGATTAAAGGTATTTATAATTTGACTGTCAATAATTTGACTGTCAAAGTAAGTCGCTTTCTCATAAATGGGCATCTTTTTTTAGTTGAAATCTTCCTTTTTAATATTATAGATAGACATTCTAAATTCTTTCTGCTCATCACGATTAAAATGACTCGAATTCGTACTCTAACAGTAAGAAGTAATTAAGCATAGACAATATAATAAGTTCCAACTCTAAAACTTCATAAAGATAGAGCAGTTTTTAAAGAAAAGAGAAAAAGAAGGATAGAAAAAAGTAAGATAGAGAAAAGAAAGAAAAACTAAAAGAATTACAATTCAGAAACGTTATGGAATAATCTTTCGAGCCTCGATATAATATCTTTTTTCATTTTCTTTTCCGAGGGAAAATGATTTTTTCGGAAGAATACCCTTCTTTTTTATAAGGGAAAAGAATTTGCTCTTTTTTAATGGGGGAAGGAAAAAACCGATATTACCCTGTTTTTTTACAAGTTTTTCTACGACTTCAGGATCATGCTCATATTCAACTGAATAGTTATCAATGATTTCATCAAGGGTTTCGACTTCAAGATCATGCGTGGGATTCTCAAAAACCAACATACCGCATCTGTCCTCTGTAATAAATCCTATTGAGTGCTCTGTAGCCGAAAAATCGGCATTTGAAAAGCAGATCCTGGTTTCATCAATCCTTGCATTGAATTTTTTGAGCAGCTCTCCAGGCTCAATTCCGCTTACTATCCTATGAATCGGTTCAAAGGAAAGCCCAGGGTCATGAACATTTACAAGCTCGACCATTGCATACCTTGCAGGATGATCGGCCTGCACAGCCCCTTTAATTTTCTCCCAGAAACTCTTTGCGGCAGCAAGGCTGTGGTTTCCATCGCCGACAAGAAGGATTCCCAGATTCTGAATTTTATCCGAAATTTCGGTAATTATCTTTTCATTACTGATCCTGTAACCTGTGATATGGCCGCCATTTTCCATTAGATCAAAATCATAAACCTGATTTTCTTCACAAATAAGGCTCTCCGGGTTCCTGGGAATGATCGAGAAATTAGGATCATTGTATAATACTAAAATGTGCGAAAGTTCCAATTCTGCATTTTCTCTTATCCTGACTCTTGCGGGAAGCCTTTCGTTAATGGTTCCTTCAGTTGGTTTGATAAATGAATCGGATTCGTCGTACTGGTATTCTTCTAGGTCGACTGCAACCACAAGCCCGATTCTTTCATTACCTGAAACCGAACGTCTTACAAGAATAAAGCAGGGGCCATGGTCAACAAGAAGCTTTTTGTAGTCACTTAGAGTTTTATGAATCTTGTTTACTCTGTTTTCGTCTAAAGGCAGATATATTTCCGGATAAATCAGATTAAAAGTAGAAGGGGTATTTCCAACAAATTCTTCAACTCTTTTCCAGTACTCCAGATCCTGAGTGTGCTGATCACAGGCAATTACTGCCCACTTTTCCCAATTATCCTTTGGAAGAAGAATGCGGGGAACATGTAAAACCATGGTAAATTAAAAAAAGAGAGAGAATATAAAGATTTCTAAACTCACTTTCTGATTTACGGATTAGAGCAAAAGAATAAGGTTATTTTACTATGTCATATCCGGCATTTTTCCATGCTGTCATGCTCCCAAGCACATTATATACGTCATTATACCCGTGCTTTCTCAAAACAGAAGCTGCGATACTGGAACGCCTGGAGCTATCACAATAAACAATTACCGGAAATTCCTTCGAGACTTTATCCAGATTTTTCTCAAGCTCTCCAACATATATGTTTTTAGCTCTTCCAATATGTCCTTCGTCCCATTCCCTCTTCTTTCTCACATCCAGAAGTGTTATTTCCTCTCTGTTCTCCAATTTATTCTTCAGACTTTGAACAGATATAAGGTTAAATCCGTCTACAGGTAAGGCTTTCATATACCAGGCTGCCATTCCGCCATTTAAAAAACCCGCTATATTGTCATAACCTAGGCGGACAAGATACCTTACAGCAGTCTCGAGTTGCTCTTTTTCTTCCAGCACAAGAAGTATGGGTTTATCGTAAGGAAGAATCCAGCCTGCAAAGGAAGGTATTCCTCCTAGCCAGATACTGTAGCTATCTTTTATGTGCGCTCCTCCAAAAGAATGAGGCATGCGTGTATCCACGACCACTGCCCCTTTTTCTATTTCTGCCTTGAACTCCTCGGGTGAAAGCAGCTTTGGAACTGGCAAACCCTGCAGTAGAGGAGGACCCTGCCTGTTATACCGCTCCATTTTTTCAAAATAAGGAGGAAACTCAAGCTGCTCTTCAAGTTTGAACTTGATAAATTCTTCTCTATCAGTCTTTTGCAGAACAGGATTCTGGACGCGCTCAAGTCCGAGGGTACTGTAGTCCCGCTTGGCGATAGCTCCCCCACAAACCGAGCCAGCCCCATGTGCAGGACATAATATCACTCCGTCTCCCAGGAGAAGGATTTTGTTAAAAATGCTATCATAGAGGTTTGCTGCCAGCCTTGGAGCTTCCTCCGGGCCATAGAGATCGGTTCTTCCTACTTCGCCTATAAACAGGGCATCCCCCGTAAAAACCATTATTGGCTCTTTTCCCGTATCAAGGTCTGTCAGAGTATAGGACATGCTCTCGTCAGTATGGCCCGGAGTATGTAAAGCAGCCAGTCTCATAGAACCAAAAGTGAATTCTTGACCCTCTTTCAAATAATTCCCATATTTGAAATCCACACCCTCCCCGTGATAAATCTCCGCACCTGTAAGCCTCTTCAGTTCCAGGGAACCGATAATATAATCCTCATTTCTGTGGGTTTCAAAAATGTATTTTATATTCATACCCTCTCTTCTAGCAAGCTCGGCATAGACCTGACAATCCCTTCGAGGGTCGATAACTATGGCTTCGCCTTCCGAACCAATGAAATAAGAAAGATGAGCCAGACCTTCCGATTTAATGCGTTCAAATTTCAAGCTAAGCCCCCTTCAGCTATATTTTATTTTTTTTATTTTTGTATTTTAAAAAAAATTATATTTTGTATATCATATTTCTGTGACAACTCTTTACCTGTTGCAGATTTCTCTCTTCTAAATATATAACTGTACACCTTATATTTTTTACGAAAAATCGATTTTCCAGACAGCTACTCAGAGATATTAATAAGTTTCAAGATTTTTAATATCTATGTACCATTTCCGTCTGCCATTCCGCCTCTGGCCATCCTCTAAAACCTCTGAGCTTGTTTATATCGTCTAAATAATTTATTACTTCATCAGACTGAAAACCAAGGTCCTTGAGCACACATCCAAGAACTGTCCCAGTTCTGCCTATACCTCCCATGCAATGGACAACAATGCCTTTTCCTGCATCCATTTCTTTTTTTATCACATTAGTTGCCTTTCTTACAAGCCATTCCAGTGTGCTAGGATCATATGGAGAATTACCGTAATGCAGGTCTTCTAGTTCTGCAGAAAAGAGAACTTTAAGAGGATGGGGGTTATAAGATACTTCAGAATCACAGAGGCAGACGACGCTTGAGAAACCCGCATTCCTAATTTTTTCCCAGGGGGTGTACGCTGAGGGATAAGACATGCCAGCCAGGGGTACAGGTTCCTTAAGAACTACGTAAAAATTCATTGGAATTCGGATTCCTTCTATTGCAGGCATTGCTAGAGGGCTCAATAACGAAGACGCCATGCTAAGAGTATGATGTCAGAAAATATAAATTTCATTTAAAGAACAGAATATTCAGCATTAATTATATAGCCAATTATTAACTTTGAATTTCTTATGATTAGAATAAATATTTATCTTT
>JAMXLQ010000186.1 GCA_024280975.1 Methanosarcina sp. | reverse complement strand
AAAGATATGTGCCAGGTGAACTGCCCTTGCTGCCTTTCAGTGATAAAGAGTTTGATCTGGCACTATGCTCGCATTTGTTATTTCTCTATGCAGATAACTTGTCACTGGAGTTTCATTTGAAATCGATAGAGGAGTTGTGCAGGGTTTCAAATGAGGTCAGAATATTTCCATTATTGGATGTAAACGCCGACCGATCCTCATACGTCGAACCCGTTGTCGATTTTTTAAGGGATAGAAAACGAGATGTAAAGGAAATAGAGGTAGCGTATGAATTTCAAAAAGGCGGAAATACAATACTAAGAATTTGTTGAAACGTTATGAGATAACAGATTTCGACTTAATTTTCAGATTTAAAAAAGTATTATAAAAGTGGATTTTGAGTTTTGTATTTTCATAAGGTTTCACAAAGTACCTATTAAATGACATAACCTAAGTACATACAGAAATAACATACAAGCCCTGAAATCTTGAAATTAAAGAGTTAGAAAAGCATGATTCCACATCTTAACAGGATTTTAAGAACCATATACATGAGATGATCCCAAAACTCAAAATTGCTTCTCTTGATTAAGTACTACGAATAACTGATAGGTTTCTTATCTGAAAATGATCATGAGAATCTTACCTGAAGTAGGGTGAATACATAATATGGCCCATAGCTGCAAGCTTGCTTCGGCCTCAACAAGAATACTCTAAACTTCATAATTTCCGGAATCCACAGACTTCAACGCAAGAATATCCGTAAGTAAAGTATAAGATCATCTGGATATTCGTCAAGAAAATTATATTTTTGCATCCAACTTTCCCAGTTAATAAATATTTTCTTTTTGAGATCCGATATTTTCGAGTATTTCTACCTTCAAATCCCTTATATTATTATTAAATCTCAATCTTTTCCCCTATTTCACTTAAAGAGTTCTAATTAACCTTTTTTTCCTTGAAGGTTATAAAAATACACAAATTCGACCTTCAGTATACAATTCTGACGCTTAAATATATAAATATATACTGCAACCATCTTGATGGTGATTATTATGGTAAAATTGAGTGAAGAAATGAAAGTCGCTTTTTCAAAAGTGAAGATCTTTCCCGTAGCTACAGCCTCAAAGGAAGGAATTCCAAATGTAGTGCCTATAGGGTTCTGTCAGCTTGTAGACGATGAAACAATCTGGATCGCAGACAATTTCATGTTCAAATCTCTGGCAAACCTTGAAGAAAATCCAAATGTGGCAATCTATATATGGGGACCAGATACCGGCGGCTGCTTCCAGATAAAAGGTGAAACTCAAATTGTCAATTCCGGAGAAAAATTCGAAAAAATGAAAGCAATTGTGAATGCGGCAAAACCTGGTCTCCCTGCAAAGAACCTTGTCGAAGTCAGGATTAGCGAGGTATTCCAGTGCGCTCCTGGCCCTAACGCAGGAAAGAAGTTACTCTGATCGATAAAACTATACCGATCAGTATAATATCCGGGTAAGCACCCAAAATATCCGGATAAAAAAATAAACTAGGTTGGGAGTGTCGAGATGGTTGAAAATAAGGGAAAACCCCCTGTTTTTTGTGAGAAGTTCTGGATAGTCTGCAAGGGTGCAAGAGAAGGGAACAAAATTTGCAAGACTATCCAGAACCTTGAATTGAAAATCTTCGGGAAAAATGACTGCGTTTGGGGAGTAGCAAGGACAAAATATTATGGAGTTACTCCTGATAAAAAACTCCCCGAAGACTCAAGAAGAAATAAACAAAACAAACTGGCAAAAAGAAATAAAAAGTAAAAAATAACGTGCAATTGTATATGTGCTGTAATGTACTTAATCTTTTATATTAAAAAACAAAACTAAGAAGTGATGAGAATAGAATTGAGAAGAGACAGGTATCTATTTTTCCCGTTCATACTGCTTCTTTTGTAATTTTTTAAGTAATTTCCTTGATTTAGCTGTGCTTTTCATCTGGGAATAAGAGATAATTTTTCATAATATCCGGGAGCAAATCTGTCATTAGCTCGAATTTTACATTACAACAGTTGTCCAAAAACAAAAATTCATGAGGAAAGATCTCAAAAATAAGGACTTGCGAAAAAGGATCCCAAAAATAAAGATTTATAGGAAAGGATATCTTAATTATGCCTGTACTGAGCATTATTGCCTGTGGGATGCTCGAAGACGAGCTTGTACATGTATTATCAAGAGACTGCGAGCTACAGCAACTAATCGTTGTAGAAAATAGGGAAAGCTCAGGGTTCCTTCGTAAGCTCAGATCAAAGAACTGCAACCCAAGGACAGCTTTTCTGGACCGGATCCCAATGCTTCTCAAAGGCCACTCCAGCCCTGGTTTCAGAGTTCCTGCAAGGTTTCTTTCAAGTTTTCCAATCCTCAAAAAGTTTTGTAGGAAAAGGAAACTCAGGAAAGAGGTAAGTGTTATCGTAAACCTATTAAGCCTGGGCCTGCATGCCGATCTTGAGATCTTAAAGGCCGAAGTGTACAGAAATATCCGTGAAATGGCTCCCTTTTCGGATAGAATCCTGATTTTTTACGGTACCTGTGGGCATACACTTGGAAAACTGGAAGAGGATTTATCAGATCTTGAATGTCCGCTTTTCTTCCTGAAAGACCAAAATGGGGAAATCATAGAAGATTGCATCAGTTTAGCACTCGGAGGAAATGAAGCTTATGCCAGGGCTATGGCCGAATTTAGGGGCATGGGAACGATTTATCTGACACCTATGTGGGCTTCGAGCTGGAAGAAACTGGAAAATGAAACCGGAAACCGAAACTTCAACAAGCATTACCTGAAAAACCCACTCTATTGTCTGGCTGCAAAAATAGATAGTGGGCTTACTAATGATCCAGATTTCCACACAAATGTAAAAGATTTTGCCTGCACTTTTAGTATGAAAGTTGTAAACCTCAAAGGAAATGTGGAAATTGCGGAACAGTCGTACCTGAACGCTCGAAACGGTGAAACTGGAAGACAATAACAAAACTGGTTTAAGCTTTTATTGAAAGCCTATTTAAATTTATGTTATCCCTTTAGGTAGAATTCCTGTATAAAATAGGAAGAACAAGCTTTAATTGGTCTTAAACTCTGTCTAACATCTACTAAAATTTATATACTTTCTCACCTTTTTATATCAATAATATATTACATTCAAACTCTTTCTAATGATTGAATTCTTTGGGGTGTCGAGAATAGATATTAGTAAAAAGGTTCTTGTAATAACCCTTTTAATTTTTGGTGTTCTTACAGCTGCATTTACGCTTACTCATACTATGCAGCTTTCTACCTTCTTAAGACTTGAAGACAATGATACACTGAATAATGTTGAGAGAGTACAGAATGCCATTTCAACCGAACAGGGGTATCTTGATTACATAGCACAGGATTGGGCCTCCTGGGATGATACCTATAGATTTATTGATGATAGAAACCAGGAGTTCATAGACACAAACGCTCAGAACAAGACTTTTGCTAAGCTTAAAATTAATGTAGTGCTTTTTGTAGATAATTCCGGGTCTCTTGTTTATTCAAAATTTGTAGACATCAACACTGAAAAGGAAGAACCAATTCCTGAAGATCTAATTAAATTGGTGAAGGACAAAACCCTTCTTTCGAGAACGCAAAATAAGAGTATCAATGGTTTTATCCTAGTAGATGGAAAACCCATGTTTATTTCATGCCATCCTATTCTTACGTCAAATTATACTGGCCCTGTAAAAGGCACTTTAATTTTTGGAAAGTACTTTGACAGTATTCTCCTTGATTCCTTCAAAGAAACTACCCGTTCTTCACTTTTGATGTATACTGTTAATGAAAATCTACCTTATGATTTTCAGACCAAGCTAAAAAGCTTTTCAGAGAACCCAAAACAAACTATTGTTGAACCCCTTAGCGAAGAACGGGTAGCTGGCTATTTTGAATTACCTGATATTTCAGGCAAGCCTGCCCTTATTATAAGAGCAGATTTCCCAAGAGAACTTTATTCACGTGGCGAAAGCACTCTAAACAATATGTACATTTTCCTTTTGCTAACAGGTCTCATGACCGGGATCGGAGTTAAACTTGCTCTTGACAAGCTATTTATTTCAAGGCTGATAGAAATTGATAGTTTTGTTACCCGGATTAGATCGGAAAAGGATCTTTCCAAAAGGTTGTGTCTTAAAGACAACGATGAACTTTATCGTCTTTCAAAAGAAATAAACGGGATGTTAAACGAAATTTACCTTGCAGAACAGGAACTAACAGCGCAGGAACGAGAAAAGAAGGTCTTGCTCGACTCTCTGAACGAACTGGTTGTTTTCGTGAACCCTCAACACAATATTATCTGGGCAAACAAGGCTGCCCTTGAATTTATGGAGATGGATCTTCAAAAAGCAGTGGGCATATGCCTTAAAAATAATCCTAGTATAAGTGGCCCGTTGTCCAATACCCTGGAGCTTGAACAGATCTTCATGACAGGCAATAAAAAATCAGGAGAATTTACTGCGAAAGATGGCAGAGTCTGGCTTGTTCAGGCGATCCCAGTAACCGAAGAGGACGGAAAGATTATAGGAGTCCTCGAAACCTGTAGAGATATTACAGAAAGAAAAGCTACAGAAATACTTCTTCAAGAAAAGCAAATTGCAGAAGCAGCAAACCGTACCAAGAGTGAATTTCTGGCAAATATGAGCCATGAACTGAGAACTCCGCTTAACTCCATAATAGGGTTTTCTGATCTTCTGTATGAACAGGTGTACGGTGAATTAAATGAAAGACAACTAAAATCCGTTGGGAATATCTCAAAGAGTGGAAAACACCTTCTGAATCTGATAAATGGCATCCTAGATCTCTCTAAAGTAGAGGCCGGAAAATTGGAGCTGAGTTATAAACAGTTTGAGCTTGCCAGTAAGCTTAACATAATAAAAAATCTTTTGTCTCCTATCGCAGACCGGAAAAATGTTCAAATTGAAATCGACATCGATAGCGATCTTGGCAGTATCTGTGCTGACGAAGCTAGGTTTGCTCAAATAATGTACAATCTTGTGGATAATGCCATAAAATTCTCCTATGAAAACGGACTTGTAAAAATAGGGGCAAGAAAGAAAGGAGATATGGTGGAAATAACGGTCAAGGATACAGGAATTGGTATCAAACCTGAAGACCAGGGCAAACTTTTTAAGCCCTTCAACCAAGTCGATTCCTTTTTGTCCAAACAATTCCAGGGAACCGGGCTGGGTCTTTCGCTGGTTAAACAGCTTGTCCGGCTTCATGGTGGATATGTCTGGTTCAGGAGCAATCTGGGAGAAGGGAGCACCTTTGCTTTCGTAATTCCAATAAAAGGTAATAAAACCGATAATGGAACACCTTGTTAGAAGAATTATCCCTGAGTCTTTAGCTCAGGGGTTCACGCTTCCTCCTATAAAACAACTGGAAATTAAAATTTTTATTTTTGCCAGCAGGTTAACTCAACTGTCTGCCGGCGCTCAAATTCGATTGTCCAAGCTTAATGTAAAAAACGGATTCTTCAACTTTCGGACTGAATTCTATATATGGATTGGTAGTTTCCATCTCGACTTTCTTCAAACTCAACAATTCTTCCAACGAAAAAGCTGCATGCTTATTTTTTCTGCGCCTGTATTTTTCCAGTTGATCATAGTCAAAGCAAAGATCATCATAACTAGTTACGTGCTTTAACCATTCTACTGGAATTTCAAGACTTGATAAAAGCGGTATAGCAGTTCCAAAGTAAAGCCTGCATTCCTTCTTTCTTGATAATCTGCACCAGTGATCTATTCTAAAATCTATTTTTTCATCTTTAATCGTAAAAACTACAGGATAGATTTTACAGAATATAGGCTTAAAGTCCCGGCATTCGCATGCTTCATCTTCATTTAAAAATGGACATAACTTCCCTAATTTTAGGACCTGTATAGGAGTCCCATCATCCATTTTTAGAAGATCCAGATAGCGGATTTTGAAATCTGAAACACTTATACCCATTTTTTCTGCCATATACTCCTCTTCCCCAGGTAGCAGAGTACCTATTTTGTTATGCTCGCAGGCTCCCCCGCATTCCTTGCATATTTTAAAAGTATTTTCGTTGCTTCCACTAAACATCTTATGAAAGTTCTCATACATTTCAAGGGATAATTTCTTGGGAATCAACCTGAAACCTCTATCATTCAGTATTAGTTTATTAAATAATTTTTTATAAGTAATATATACTTTTATGCCTAATTTACTCTTTTTGTCAGGCCTAAAAAATAAGAAACATATCACTTTTCAAGAGAAAGTCTATTTTCAGTTTTCACCATCGAAAGATGTATATACTATCAAGTTTTACGAGTTAACCTGGCTCTTCAGAATTTTAGTTACAGGAAGGAAAAACAGTCCATCCAACTATGAAAATCGGTTATATTTTTAAGAATGAAGTATGAGATTTATTTTACTCCAGACTTAAGTATCTTTTTTACTTCATCTTTCCAAAAAAGCAAAAAATTATATGAGATCTGGTAACGAGTTATTTCATGTTTCTGGGATGTAGGAAACTTGCTGAAAGTTTTGAAAATAAGTGCTTAAGGGATAATACCAAAAAATTGCAAAAAATCGGACTTACAGGGATAGTTCTGAACAAAACTAATATAAGGGTAATGAAAAGGGATAATAACAGGAGCAGGAAGCTGAGAAAAACCTATTCAAAACTTCTGCAGAAAATAACTTTAAGACTCTTATAGCTTGTATCAGGCGCATTGAAATCTCAGGTATTGATCTGGCTTGGATAAAAAAGATTGTGCGGTTTCACAAGAAATAGTGACAGGTTCAAAAATAAAATCTTGAAAGGGGACACTCCCCAGTTTTCAATGCCCCTTTTAAGTTTTTCTTTAACCTTCAAACAATTTTCACGTTATTCATACCTTAAAGCATCCACAGGCTTAAGTTTCGAGGCCCTGTACGCAGGAACAACTCCTGAAATTATCCCGATCATGATTGCTAGAATAAGCCCTAAAGCCATCAGATCAGGAGCAAAATAAATGCCTGAAGAGCCTGAGCCTCCCCCTCTCATCATCTGTAGACCAAGCATAGGGAAGAGAGTTGAAACAAAAGCTCCCAGAATATCTCCAAGGACACCACCAACAAGGCCAACCATTGCGGAATTAAAGAGGAAAATCATAAGGATATCCCTGTTTTTAGCTCCTATGGCTTTCATAGTTCCTATTTCCTTTGTTTTCTCAAGGACGGAAGTAAACATAGTGTTGGCAATTCCAACGGCACCTACAAGCAGGGACACGGCTGCGATGGCACCAAGGAACAGGGTCATTGAACTCGTCATTTCAGTGACAGACTCAGCCATAGATTTAGAAGCTGACACGGAGAAGTCCCTATCATTATCATTGACAATATGCCTTGAGATCATGAGTTTATCCACGATATCTTCTGTCAGGTTGTCTACTACATCTTCGCTCTTGGCTTTTACAGTAATGGAATCATAAACATCATTTTGTGCATCAGCGATCAGGGTTACTGCTCCATCGATAGGCATGTAAATGTTTCTGTCACCTTGACCTTCTTCTGACAAAATTCCAACAACACGCACTGCTTTACCATTTATAGTTATTATCTGGTTAACTCCGATATCCTGTTTATAAGTCCCACTTGCAATGCCGCTTCCGATGACTGCAACATACTTATCAGAAGGTTCAAGCAATCTTCCGGATTGTGTTTTTAGGGTAGTCATATATCGCCAAACCTGTGGATCTACACCTGTGATTGAAAGAGTTGCGTTTTGCGCTGCATAAATCACCGGTTCACTGCCGAAAATCTCTCCTTCTATATATGTTATATTATTCAATCCTCGAAGTGCCGCAATGTCCTTATCTGTTAATTCAACATCTGTTGTTGTACTTTTTCCCCAATTTCCCCCTGGACCATGCATATCAGATGATGCCTTGGAATATCCTGGAGTTATGGTTATCTTTGCCAAATCCATCTCTGCAAGCCTGCTCTGAACTTGTTCTTGCATAGCATCCCCCAGGGAGAGGATGCCAACTACAGATCCGATCCCTATAACTATCCCGATAATGGTCAGCCAGCTTCGAAGTTTACTGTGCACAAGCATGTTCAGACCCATTTTCAGGTAGGTTGATTGTCTCATCTTGCATCCTTCCGTTGACTGGTGAGTGTTCTTTCAGACCTTCTGGTCTTCAGACTTTTTGTACCCAGCTTTTTTCGTTTTCATTATCTGGATCTTTTCGTGTATCTTCCTGCGATAAACGAATATTCCGCCTGCAAAGACAAGCAATCCAATATATGGTATGTACGAACCAAAACCGCTACTTCTATTTAGGCCTCCCGGGCCTCCTGCTGCAGTCATATTTCCTGCAGTCGTTTCAAGTTTTACTTCTTTAGTAACGGTCATCCTTTCTCCTTTTGCATCCGTATACTCAATCTGGACCTTCAGTGGATTGGAATTCATAGAAGCTGAGCTTGCGCCGTTAGTACCGGCCTGTGAAGAATCTGGTGGTGTTCCTGGACTATTGCCGGTTGTATTTCCTCCTGCACTACCCTGCGCATTTGCAATATTAAAAGATGCAATTGTGTAATCCCCTTTCTCCAGATTTCCTACAATCGTTGACGAACTTCCTGACACTTTGTACCCGTTTTGATCTGGAATAGAGACTTTCACAGCATATGCTACGTTATTACCCACATTTGC
>JAMXLQ010000185.1 GCA_024280975.1 Methanosarcina sp. | reverse complement strand
AAATGGAATTTTTCGTGAATTTCCAGAAATAAACTTTGATAATATTTTTTCTACTTTGTAGCCGTAATCTATCAGGAAAAATTTACAGAACTTTTGACATACTACCGAACTTTTTCTAGCTAGAATTTACGCGGTTGAACTGAAAATCAATAGCATTAAACCTATAACTGTTTAAAACGCGTCTTTAACTATAACTTTTATTGTACTTGATTTTGGATTTCAACTGCGTAAGTCCTACTAGCTATAATCGACCCTACAAATCGACTATCCTCTGTAGACTTGACAGTACCAAAGGCCCTAAAATATATATTATATAAGAATATTCAGAGGACAAAATTTAAATAATTACGAGATTTTAAAACAGAAAAAATAAATTTTTATTGAGGAAGTAGACGGTTTTTCAAACCGCAATTCTCAATAAAAACTATAGAAATGCTGTGCTAAGAGCTGATCGATAAAATGAACCATAAAATAATTGGAGATTTTGAGCATGAAAACGAAAATCACTCAGTCAGTTTCTCATTCCGTATCGCCGGTTGCGGAGAAACTACTTGTAGCAAGCAGGATGGAAGCAGACAAACTGTTGAAACAATACAGCACCATCCTGAATGGGTACAGTGAAGAGACTGCAAAAGAGCTCAGAGATAAATACGGAAGAAACGAAATTTCACATGAAAAACCGGAATCGGTTTACAAAAGATTGATAAGCGCTTTTGTAAATCCTTTTACCATTGTGCTTTTTTTCCTTGCGACTATTTCTCTTGTAACGGATGTTCTAATTGCCGCCCCTGGCGATGAGAATCCCCGAACAGTTATTATTATTTGTACTATGGTATTAATCAGCGGCCTCCTCCGCTTTTTTCAGGAAACGCGTTCTAATAATGCTGCGGAAAAGCTTAAGGCCATGGTTCATACAACCGCAACCGTTTCACGTGGGGATGAAGGCAAAAAGGAAGTGCCTCTTGCGGAGATAGTACCCGGAGATATTATTTATTTGTCAGCGGGAGACATGATTCCGGCCGACGTCCGCATTATCGCCTGTAAAGATCTATTCGTAAGCCAAGCTTCCCTTACCGGTGAGAGTGAGCCACTAGAAAAATACGACCACGTTGTGAATCAAGACAGTAAGAATCCATTGGAGCTTCCTAATCTAGCTTTCATGGGTAGTAATGTTGTCAGCGGTTCTGCCACCTGTATTGTTCTTGCCACCGGCGATTATACCTGTTTCGGCTCCATGGCAAAGACAATTACCGACAAGCAGGTTGTAACAAGCTTTGAGAAAGGCATTAATTCCGTAAGCTGGGTACTTATCCGCTTCATGATGTGTATGGTACCTGTAGTGCTGTTTGTCAATGGTTTTACAAAGGGTGACTGGTTCCAAGCTTTTTTGTTTGCTCTATCCGTTGCAGTTGGCCTCACTCCCGAAATGTTGCCAATGATTGTAACCACCAATCTTGCAAAAGGTGCAGCTTCAATGGCAAAGAAAAAGACCATTGTCAAAAACCTGAATTCGATGCAGAACTTTGGAGCCATGGATGTCCTCTGTACCGATAAGACAGGAACAATAACGCAGGATAAAGTTGTACTGGAATATTATCTTGATATACACGGCAATGAAGACGAAAGAATATTACGTCACGCGTTTTTAAACAGCTATTACCAGACAGGGCTTAAAAATCTCATGGATGTTGCAATTCTCAACCATGCAAGATCTGAGCCCTATCGTTCCATGAAGGAAAGATATATTAAAGTGGACGAAATACCGTTTGATTTCAACAGGCGAAGAATGAGTGTCGTCATCCGCGACCATGGAGGTAAAACCCAGCTCATCACAAAAGGTGCTGTTGAAGAAATGCTGTCTATCTCAACATATGCGGAATACGAAGGAGCAGTTGTTTTACTCACCGATAAAATAAGACAGGAAATTCTTTCGACTGTAAGGAAATTGAACAGTGAAGGAATGCGTGTTTTGGCAGTAGCACAGAAAAACAATCCTTCGGTAGAGGGTGTTTTCTCTGTAAAGGATGAGGCTAATATGGTACTGATCGGTTACCTTGCCTTTCTTGATCCTGCTAAAGAAACTGCGACAGCTGCTATTAAGGCATTGAATGAATACGGAGTGTCTGTCAAAGTATTAACAGGTGATAACGACGCAGTAACAAGATATATCTGCAAGCAGGTGGGGATTAAAGCGGAAAACTTGTTACTTGGTACGGATATTTATGAAATGGACGACAACGAGCTTTCTTCTGTAGTAGAAAATACAAACGTTTTTGCAAAACTCAGTCCACAGCAAAAAGCACGAATAGTCCGAATTTTGCGTGAAAACGGCCATACTGTGGGCTTTATGGGCGACGGCATCAATGATGCACCCGCTATGCATGAGGCTGATGTAAGCATTTCAGTTGACACAGCTGTTGACATTGCAAAAGAGTCTGCTGACATTATCCTCCTTGAGAAAGATTTGATGGTGCTTGAGCAGGGAGTCGTGGAAGGACGCTGGACCTTTGGAAACATTATTAAATATATCAAAATGACTGCCAGCTCCAACTTCGGCAATATGTTTTCGGTAGTTACCGCAAGTGCGTTCCTTCCTTTTTTGCCAATGAAGCCAATTCAGATACTTTTCCTCAATTTAATTTATGACATTTCCTGCATTGCTATTCCATGGGACAATATGGATGAGGATTATCTTAAGGTACCGCGCAAATGGGATGCCTCCTCTATCGGCAGTTTCATGATCTGGCTCGGTCCCACAAGTTCGGTATTTGACCTCACTACCTATATTTTCATGTTTTTCGTAATCTGCCCTGCCGTATACGGTGGAGCGTATGGTGCGGCGGGTGTCAATAACGTATTGTTTGCCAGCCTGTTTAACGCCGGATGGTTTGTGGAAAGTTTGTGGTCTCAAACGCTTGTCATTCACATGATCCGCACACCGAAAATACCTTTTATTCAAAGTGCAGCGTCATTGCCAGTCTTGCTGTTAACCTCCGCATCAATTGCGGTCGGAACCATTATCCCTTACACACAATTTGGGAAAATATTAGGCATGTCAGCAATGCCTGTTGCCTATTTCCCATGGCTGATCGGCACTATTTTATGCTATATGTTTCTCGCGACATTTCTGAAGACGATGTACAAAAGAAGATACGGCGAATTCCTGTAATTATTAATAAGGAGACGTTATTATGGTAAGCATAGTAATAGGGACAAATTTCTACACAGCTTTTGGACTATTCGGGGTCTGTGGTATAATGCTCCTTGGACTGTTTTCAACATATCCTGCTGTTAAAGCTTTTGAAAAAGGCAGAAGTTTTATCAAATGGTATTTATTCGGTTTTTTCCTTTTTCCTTTTGCATTAGTCTCATCTTATTTTATTGAAAACAAACAGTCTTAAGTCATTATTGCACTTTTTCAAGTCAACTGGATCTTATATTATATTTTTAGTTGCAAATGAAAGCTGTTTATCTCAAGAACGAAAGGAAGCCACAATGGTTTTGCCACCTGTGTGACTTCCCCAATTTCGTTAAACTCATATCTTATAAAATAGGAGGCTTTAACGATTCGCGCTAGAAACTACATTAGAAATGAGAAGACAACAACCAAAGAGTTCGTTATTTGTGGGATGAATTATGAGGAGTGTCGTCTGTTTCTTGTTTCTACTTGATTCTTGTTATCTACCTTAGTTCTTGTGTCTGCTTTGGTTCTGATCTTATAATCAGAACATCGGGAAGGTTAAATCCGACAATGTGAAATATAACAAACCCAACGCATAAAATTGATGAGGAAAAGTTGATGAAGATGGTTTTTCGGGCCTGATTTCCGTGACTTCATTCACTTCTGTGTACTAAATACCAGATTCCCGCCTACTTTTTTTGCCTGCTTTTTTGGAGATTAGTTCTCTACCGCATGTTAATCTACAGGTAAAGGTAACAGTTTATCAGGCGGGATTTTTCTGGCCGGTCCTTATATCGTGACCATGCCCAATCCGCTAGTGTGTTGGCCAGATACCCTCCTGCCCTTTACCCAAGCCTGTAATGTATAAGCAAATGCAAATAGCCGATATCTTTTACATCTGGTTAGCTTATGTTATCGTATGTCATTTGAATTCTACAATAAAACCGTTAATTTCTTTTCAGACAGTATCTGGGGTTTGACCGATCTTTTGAAGAATATCAATCCTTCAGATTTTTGCTCGCTCTTTTCGTAATCAGTCTTCTAACGACTGTTTTCATAATTTTTGTTATTCTTTACAAACTATATTTTCAGTGATTTTCCGAAAACAACTAGGTTTCTGCCAATATCCACGCCATAAATCGCTGTAATTCTGACGACTGGCTCAAAATTACAGTAGCTTTGTGGGAAATTACTGAATTTAAAACCTGAAGGACTTTACTAAAACGGCATCATAGAGAATTTGATGTAAATTTGGAGTCAAATTTTTGTATACTTTGGAGAAATTGATACTCGATATGTAAGTTCCTGTCCAATAATTTCTTGAGATTTATGATTTTACAGAAAAAAATAATTACACTGCCTAAAATAGAAAAAAGTAAAGAAAAAGGCGAGAGAAAGTAAAAAGAAGAAGAAGAAGAAGATTTTCCCATTTTCAGTCTTTTTGAGAGCTTAAATCCCAACTTCTACTATTCTCAAGCATCCACAACTGAGAGTCCAGTTCTTCTTCTTCGGGCTGCGGGTAAATCCTTTCAGTCCTGCCATTAGGAAGCAGTAGACGAGCTTTTACGTTATCTTTCAGGTAAGTGCCAAGGATTACATCCCTCACGACAGGAACGTACTCGGCAGATATGGGAAAGAGGATTTCTACCCTATTGTCCAAGTTGCGCGGCATGAGATCGGCGCTTCCTATAAAGATCTCTTCTTTTCCTCCGTTCCTGAAATAATATGCTCTAGAGTGTTCAAGAAAACGGCCAACTATTGAAGTAACCCTGATATTCTCACTGAGCCCAAAAATACCTGGCCTGAGGCAGCAGATTCCCCGGACAAGAAGATCTACTTTCACTCCTACCTGGGAAGCCCTGTAAAGTTCCCGAATGCACTGGAAGTCCACAAGAGAATTCATCTTGAAGATTAGGTATCCGTTCCCGTATTTCTCATGAAGATCGATTTCACGCCTGATGCGTTCCAGGATCTGATGTCTTAAAGTTTGAGGAGCTACAAGGAGTTTGATATAATGGTCCTTTCTAGAATACCCGGTAAGGGCATTAAACAGGTCAGAGACATCCTTTCCTATAAATGGGTCACTTGTCAGGTATCCTAGATCAGTGTACAGTCTTCCTGTAACCGCATTATAGTTTCCTGTGCTCATGTGCACGTAGTACCTGATGCCTTCTTTTTCGGCCCTGACAACCAGACACATCTTGGCATGGGTTTTACGCCCTGGGAAGCCATAAGCTACATGGACCCCTTTACGTTCAAGTTCTTTTGCCCAGCCTATGTTGTTCTCCTCATCGAAACGGGCTTTAAGTTCCACCAGAACCGCTACTTGCTTTTTTCGATCCGCAGCCTTCATAAGGGCCTGAATAATTCTGGAATTGTCATCCACTCTGTACAAGGTCATTTTGATTGCCAGAACATCAGAATCGTCGGCAGCCTCCTCCACGAAATCAATTACCGATTCGAAACTATCATAGGGATGGTGGAGAAGAATATCTCGTTTTTTCAGATTTGCAAAAATTTTCCCCCTGTTTACCAGCTGAGAATGTTTTTTCGGCTCGAAGGGCTCATACTTAAGATCAGGACGGTTAATCTGTGCAAGTTTAATGAGACTTGAGAGCCCCAGAGGGGCTGCAGACCTGAACATAAGGGAAGAGGTAAGATCCAGGTTTTTAAGAAGGATGTCCGAAACTCTTGAGGGCATTGTATAATCGGTCTCAAGTCTGACAACCGACCCGAAGTAGTTTCTGCCGACTCTCTGTTTTACAGCGGTCAAAAGGTCTTTGTCCCCATCCTCATCAAATCCAAGGTCTGCATCGCGTGTGATTCTAAATGGATAAGCCCCCAGGATGCGCTGGCCAGGAAACAGAAGATCAAGATTTGCAGCGATAAGCTGTTCGAGCCAGACAAAACGTCCTGTTTTCAGCTCTTCTAGACTGGAAGTTATTCTCTCCTGGTCATCTTCAGGAACAACTATTAGTCTCGTGAACATTGGAGGGATCTTGACCCTTGCAAAGCGCTCCCCATAGTCCGGATCGTCAATTAATACTGCAAGATTAAGACTGAGGTTGGAAATATGAGGGAAAGGGTGCCCTGAATCAAAACCCAGAGGAGTAAGTAAAGGGAAAATATTTCTCTCGAAATAATCTCTCAACCTTTCTCTTTCCTTTCCGGAAAGTTCAAAGTAATTAAGAACTTTAATTCCCTTTTCCCTGAGAGCAGGCTCAAGGATTTCATTCCAGCAACTGTCATTAAGAGGGAGCTGCCTGAGAAGCTCTTCCCGAATGATACGAAGCTGTTCCTGCGCCAGCTCGTCTGTCCGATCATCTTTCATAGCTTCCACTATTCTCTTCTGGATGCCTGAAACTCTGACCATGAAAAACTCATCAAGGTTGCTTCCAAAAATTGAAAGAAACTTGACTCTTTCAAGCAGAGGATTACGATCATCAAAAGCCTCTTCAAGTACTCTGTCATTGAATTGAAGCCAGCTGTACTCACGGTCTGTATATAAACATGGATCGCTGAGGTCAGGCATACCGGAAACTTCTACCCGAGTTCCTTTAACATTATCCATAATCAGCCTATCAAAATCTGCACACTGAATGGGGAAGTTCCGCTCCATTGCTATCACGCGTGACCTGGGTTTTGCACTTATTCAGACTCGTCTTTAAAAATAATAAAGATCTGAAGATAGAATCTCTGTAGATCTTATAATTCAATTTCATTCTTGATTGTCACTCGGTTTTATGGGTTGAAAAGAAGATATCCCCCGGGTTCACTCAAACAACTTAAGATAGTTAGCTTTAGAGAAATTTTTCCTTGATAATATCAACCCTGTTAGCCAATTAGAGTTTTGAGTCCTTTATATATGGGGGAAGCAATCTCCATATTAAGTTATCGGACATGCATTGACATCAACGAATATATAAATTTTTGTATCGATCGGATTTTCAGGACTATACGGAATCTCCGCCAACTCACTACTATTTATTAGTATATAGAACTAAAGATTAATAACATTATCTCTTAAAGGCGATTATTGACAAAAACAAAAATAAGAGGCCGTAGATTAAGAGGAAAAGAGACACTGAAAGGTTATACCAGAGAAGATTGGAAGCTTTCAAATGAACTCTTTATTAATATATTTTAAACCGTTTGATTGATTTTTGGTGAGAGTTTACTTTTGAGCCAGTTTAAATTTATCCTTTAAATGTGAATAAAATTCCTTTTCTTTCCCAGTGGTTTTTCGGAGTAACCTTTCTACAATTAGCTCGGGAGTACTTCGGGCAATACGATTGTACACAGGATTCCGGTTTACGATCAGTTCCAGATGGGAATCCAGGCCATCTGCCTCAATTCCATCTACTCTTACCTCTGTTTTAGTATTTTCAAGGATGAGTTCTGAAAGATGGGAAACAAAAATCCCAAGACTCTGTTCGTTTCTGGACAGATATTCAAGGATTCCTGCTATAATTCGAGCAGAAGCACCAGGCTCAGTGATCGATTCCAGTTCATCCGCAAGCACCAGTTTTCCCGAGGCTTCGGAGAGTACTGAAAATTGCTTGAGAGTAGTTTCGAAAGCTCCTGCATCGAGAGTTCCTTTCGATTTCCCGAAATAGTAGAACTCCTCTACAGGCCCAAGCTCAAATTCTTTTGCAGGGACCGGAAAACCCATATATCCAAGAATTACACATTGGGCAAGGAGTTCGAGCAGGGAAGTCTTACCCCCGGAATTTACTCCGCTTAAAAGTACAACTCTGCTCTCCAGGCTTGCGGGGGAAAAACCTGTTTTTCCGATTGAATAACTGACAGGATCGATTTCTCCGTGATGGGCTCTTAAAAAGAGATTTTCTCCGGCTTTAAAACCTATTCCGGTTTCGGGAATCAACTTCGGCATTCTTAACTGGAATTTTGCCGAAAAACAGGCTATTGAAAAGCCAAGGTCAAAATCCAGGACTTTCCTGACAAGCTTTTCTACAGGCTGATGGAAAGTTGAAAGCGTTTTTGCAAGCTCCCTTTTTCGGGTAAGTCTTGTTTTCTCAAGTATATTGTTTAACTTTTGCCTGAGAAGCTGCAATTGAGCTTGATCCACCCTTAAAGGATAGGAAATCTCATCAGAAAAGAGGGAGTCGAGCATTAATTTTTCTTGCTTCTGAAGCTCGAGCTTTTCAGCAAGTTCTGCTTTGACAGCTTCAAGCTCAGCTTTATAGATTTTATTGAGTTCCTTTGCAAGCAGGTCTTTAATCTCTATTCCCCCGCTGACAAGCTTGAGAAGTTCCTGTCCATTTAGGGTAAGCGAGCTTGCTTCAAGGGTTTGGTTCATGCGCTGGTTAGCTTCATTGAGAGCCAAAGTCAATGTAGAATCCAGGTTCTGCAGAGCTACTTCAAGCCTATCAAGTTCAGGGTCAAAACCCCCAACAGGCTTCCCATCCTCTCCAAGTTTTGAGAGAGCTTTATCGAGTATATTCAGCCTCTCTTCCGAAAGCTCCTCAAAAAGCTCAAAATTCTTGGAGCGTAGAGCCGATACAATATTCAGGCAAGCGCGAATACAATCCAGATTCCGCGCAAAAAACGCCAATTCTTTCTCAGGCAGAACCTGCCAGAATTCAACTTTGGAGAGGTCCTGAAAATACTCGGGTTCAATGTTTTCAGGTAGATCAAAGCCAAGATAGGTATCGTCAAAAACAATTATACTGGAATAACCCCGTGCAAGATCCACAAATTCAGAGAGGTTTTCTACACCCTGGACAGGCAAAAAAACCTGGAGCTTTTCTCTGGCTGCTTCAAGAATTTTTGAGTTTCCACAGATGACTATCCTATCTCTAACCCTCAGGTTCGCTGGCACTGGTCTGAGTTTCCTGACTCTGGTAAGCAATTCCAGAAATTCAGGATTTTCGAAAAAAGCATCTCCCACCTGAATATACTCTTTTAAGAAAGCCTGTCTTTCCTGGATAAGGTCAATACGCGAGACAGGTAAAGGGTAAAAAAGATCTAGCTTATCCCTGGCAAGTGTAGTATGGGCAAACTTTTTTATCAGCTCAAGCAGACGGGAATAAAGATTCACGGCTTCTTTTGTCTTGAGAAAATCGGAAATTGAACAGCCTTCAGCTCTGGATCTGGCATCCCTGGCAAGGGAAAGAGCAAAATTGTGACTTATGCCATTGACTTCAGAAAGTGAAGCTATATCTCCTTCGCAAATAGCCTGAAGAGCAGCAGCTTCAGCTCCGAAATGCTCAATCAGCCTATCAGCTACCCGATCACCGATTCCGTGAATTTCCCGCAGGCTTGAGAATGGCTGAGAAGCTTTTATATCCAAAATACTTTTCATATGTAAGCCACTTTTATCCCAATAAATTCAGTTGGGTATTAACCCATACTTTTTAGTTCAAAAGAAGAGCAAGTTCTTTTTCAAGATAAGGGCGCATTGAAGCCGTATATCCGTGTGTTGCCTCGGTAACGTTATACATTGCTTTTGGCTCTTTTGCAAGGGAGAAGGTCCGAAGCGCCAGATCGTGGAAGATTAATGGATCATTAAAAGAATGAATCTGCACGAATTTCGCAGGCGGCAAGATAGAGAGATAGGTATCCGGATCAATTGAACGATAGAAACGATAAGCTTCAGAATCATTGGCAAGAGAAGGATCAATTTCTTCAGTGCCGTACCCCGCAGTACTGATCCCGATGACCCCTTTAAGGGAAGGATTAAGGGCACAGGCGATAACTGCAAATCTTCCACCGTTACTTTCCCCGAGAATTGCAAGCTTTTTTGGATTAATTTCCGGTTGGGCCGCAAGCGCGTCTGAAGCTTTAAGGGCATCATAAACCATACTGTATTCCACAGGTTCAAGGCCAGCTTTGAAAAGTTCAAGATCTTTTTCTATGTTTATGCTACCCAGATTGCGCTGGTCGAGAGTGAGAGTTGCATACCCCATCTTTGAAAGTTCTACAGCCAGACCTTGCTCAGCTTCTTTGCTAACCCCCGCTCCAGGCAGCAAAACCAGGCCAGGAGATGAAGAGGAATTTGCAGGAATTCTTAAGAGAGCCTGGATTTTTTCCCCTTTGCTATCAAAAGACAACAGTTTTAAAGTATCCGCAGTTTCAGGGGCATATATATCTTCGATTTCTTGAGCTGTAAATAATGGCTTTTCTCGCCCTGAAAAAGATAAAGCACCTTCTTCCGAAACCTTCCAGGGAACCGCAGCGCCTGTGGAGCTAGAAGGATTGGAAGGGTTATACAGGACTCCAAAAATACCCACAAGTATAAGAAGAAAACCCAGAAGAAAAATTGTGGATTTGGAGATTCCAGATCCTGAAGAAGCCCTGTATTTGCTTTCTTTTTTTCCTGAATTGTGCCTGCTCAAGGAAACCCTGCCGAAAAAATTGTGATTACGGCCAGAAACCATTTACAGCACTTAAAAACAATACTGCTATGCCAGCAATGGCACCGACAATGAGCACTGTCTTGGGCTGGATTTGAACTGCATTTTTATCTGCTTCATAGTAGCGCATGAGCCCTGCAGAAGACTGGAGCCCGGAACCTGATCTTTTAGCCATGTGTTAACACCTATGTGAATGCACTAATTTGAATTGAATTTTATTTAGAATTGAATTTTATTGCCTATATTTACCTGTAATAGATATTCTGGCGTATTGATACTAATTATTATCTGAAATTAGCAATTGAAAATTAGAAAATTTAACATAACTATTAAATTTCCTGTTAGACTTGGTAATTATCACATAATTTACAGTTCTGATATATAAATCCAGCAGAGAATTTCTTGATAGCTAGGACTCAGAAGGGTGGAAAGGAACTCGTCATACTCTTGAAGTGGGCAATTCTCAAACAAGTACTTCATCCAGCAAGAAGGGCGGATAAAATACTCCTTTCTCAGTAATTAAAGCAGTTATGTTTTCCATGGGAGTCGCGTCAAAAGCGGGGTTGTAAACTTCCACGTCTTTTGGGGCAAGTTGTTCAGACCCGAAAAAGCGCAACTCATCTGGGTTTCGCATCTCAATTTTTACGCTTTCTTCCCAGCCATTGAAATCGAAAGTAGAGACAGGGGCTGCCACATAGAAGGGAAGTTCGTGCTCTTTTGCAAGAATCGAGAGGGAATAAGTGCCTATTTTATTGAAAACGACATCCTGAGTAATCCTATCAGCTCCTACAAGCACACTGTCTACAAGTCCCTGCTGCATTACCCATCCAGCCATAGAATCCGAAATAAGGGTCACTGGAATTTTATCCTGCATTAGCTCCCATGTAGTGATCCTGCTTCCCTGATTAAGCGGCCTGGTCTCACAGGCAATAACCTTGATTTCTTTGCCTTCAGCAATAGCCGACCGCACAACTCCAAGGGCTGTACCCCAGTCCACACAGGCGAGCCTGCCTGCGTTGCAATGTGTGAGTACGGTATCACCATCTTTTAGAAGTTTTGCCCCGGATTCACCGATCAATTTGTTGGTAGCTACATCTTCTTCTGCAATATCCCTGGCTTCTTGAAGGGCAATATCCCTGACTCCCTGAACATCAAAGGCATCCGATATCGCTCTCAGAACTCTGTCCACACCCCAGCTAAGGTTTACTGCTGTGGGGCGAGTTGACTTAAGGGTTTTTCCCGCAATCTCAAGATCTCTTGTTATTGTTTCAATATCTCTGGCCCCACTCAAGAAAGCTGCAAGAGCAATCCCGAAACCTCCTGCTGCACCGAGAGCAGGTGCACCTCTTACCCTGAGAGATTTTATAGCTTCGCAGAGAGAACTCAAGGTTTTGCATTCTATTATCCTGTACTCTTTCGGGAGCAAGGTCTGGTCTACAAGCACCACAGAATTAGACTCTTCCTTCCAGTCAATTGTCCTCATTAGATCACTTTCCGATGTAAGCATCAGATTCTGCCGGAGAATTTTCCGCTTTTTCATTCAAGCTCCCCATAAGATAAAAACCTATTCAACTGACATGACCCATTACGCCCTTATTGTTACTTTTCTTTTCTCGTTATCAGCGTAACCTGAGAAACTTAAAATTAATTATATTAAAGATAAGTTTTTTAGATTTCAGAAGAGCTGAGAAAATTATAGCAAATCAAACTTCTAGCGGTCAGCTTTTATAATAAAAATTTTGTTTAAAGAATAAGTAACACGTGAAGTATAAATAAAGCAATCTCTTTTTCCATAGAAGCAAAATTACATATAATAGATTTATAAAGTAACAAAGCAAATAAGACAAGATTTAAAATCCATAGCTAAGATACAAGAAATCGTAATTTTCAGAAATACAAATTATTAAACTTCATGGACCTTGAATCCGTAAATCCTCGAATCTATAGATTCGGAAATCATAAGATATCTGTCATTTCACTACTGTGGTTTATGAGAGTCTGGGTATTCATCGGAGAGTAAGTGCTTATGACAAAAATAAAAATAGCAATTGCAGGAATCGGGAACTGTGCAAGCTCTTTGATACAGGGCATCGAGTACTATAAAATCAAAGATAAAGAGCCCATAGGACTGATGCACAGGGAAATTGGAGGGTATGAACCCGGCGATATTAAAGTAGTTGCTGCCTTTGACATTGATGCCAGGAAGGTAGGAAAAGACGTTTCAGAAGCCATTTTTGCTCCCCCAAACTGCACAGCGGTTTTTTGTCCTGAAGTTCCGTTCACAGATGTGACGGTCAAAATGGGCAGGGTCCTCGACGGGGTCTCTGACCATATGAAGAACTATAAGGAAAGTCAGACCTTTGTTGTCAGCAAAGAACAGGAAGCCACAAAAGCAGATATTGTTAACGAAATTAAGAACTCAGGTGCCGATATGCTTCTCAATTACCTGCCTGTAGGTTCTGAAGAAGCAGTCCGCTTTTATGCCGAGTGTGCCCTTGAGGCAGGTGTGGCTTTTATAAATAATATGCCTGTTTTTATCGCAAGCAATCCTGAATGGGCAAAAAAGTTTGAGGAAAAGAATATTCCAATCATTGGTGATGATGTCAAAGCCCAACTTGGGGCTACCATCACGCATAGGATTCTTGCAGACCTTTTTGAAAAAAGAGGTGTAAAACTCGATAGGACATACCAGCTAAACACTGGAGGAAACACAGATTTCCTTAATATGCTCAACAGGAACAGGCTTGCTTCCAAAAGGGAATCAAAAACCGAGGCTGTCCAGTCCGTGCTTTCCCGGAAGCTTGAGGACGACAATATTCACATTGGACCTAGCGATTATGTACCCTGGCAGAAAGATAACAAAGTCTGCTTCCTGAGAATGGAAGGCAGGCTTTTTGGAGATGTGCCTATGAACCTTGAACTCCGGCTTTCCGTAGAAGATTCTCCTAACTCTGGAGGTGTGGTAATTGATGCCATTCGCTGCTGCAAGCTAGCTCTTGACCGCGGGATAGGAGGAGTGCTGTATTCCCCGGCGTCCTATTTTATGAAGCACCCAGCCATTCAGTACCCTGACGATGAAGCACATCGGAGGACTGAAGAGTTTATAGCTGGAACTCGAGAACGTTAAAACTCTGGTGAGAAGTTCCTGTAAAAACTAAATTCTTAAAACTCTCAGGCATTTCCAAGGGTTTTAAGTTTTTTTCTGCCCAGAATTATTTTTAAAAAGTTTTTCTAAAAACTTCCTTCCCTATTTTTTTAGTCTGTTTAACGAACTCCTCCGGCTGTGATTCTAAACTCTGCACTTGAGCCTTCTGGGCGAGACCTGTGTTTGTACAGAATGGCGCGTCTGGTTCCTTCACCAGTTTTTTCAAGCTGAATAATCGTCTTTGAGATATGTTCCAGGGAACTGCCGCCAAGCGGGCGCACCCCTCCTAAAGTAATATCGGAGTATACCTGATTGGTTATAACTGCAGCAAAACCGTGTTTTCGAGCAAGGGCATGCAAAAACCCTATCTGGCTAGCAAGTTCTCTGCGGCTTTTCATGCCTGTCTCATCGTCTTCAAGCTCGAACCTGTAGTATGAAGTTGCAGAATCCAGAATTACAAGACCGATGTTCTCACTAGCTATTCTCTCCACTTCTCTTACGGCCGCATATTGCTCTTCAAAATTCAGGGGTTCATAGATAATGATGCTCCTAGCTATTTCTTTTGCATTTTCTCCTGCAATTTGCTTGAAACGAGCAGGAGAAAGCCCTTCGGTATCTATGAAGATGACTCTCTGCCCTTGTTTTACGCATTCCACTGCAAGCTGGATGCAGATATTTGTTTTTCCGGTTCCTGCAGGTCCAAAGATTTGAGTAACAATCCCTTTCTCGAAACCTCCTCCTAAAAGTTCGTCAAGGGGCTTGCAGCCGGAAGATAATAATTTCTCTATGAAATGACACCTCTTTTTGTGCTTGATAAATATAACTGGCCCATGATATAACGCTTTTTTGTAATTTTCAACCTTTTCAGGAAAATTAAAGATTTTCTAAAAGGAGTAAAAAAGATAAAGTGGATATAAAAGAAGTGCTTGGGTATGAGGTCCTAGCCCTAAGAAGAAAAAAGATTTCATTAATAGTATGGTGAAAATAGAAAAATTCTTTTATTAGTATTTTACCAAGTTTTGAGGAATAATGCCTTATAGATGTTAGCCATACTTGTACCCGACAAATCGACTGCTGATATTCTTTAAAGCCTTCTGTGCTTGAAATTATTTTTCTCAAAGAAGGCAGTGCTTCGAAAACAGGAATCCTTAAATCTGTTATCAGATTTGGTAACAAAATGAGTATCTTTGCGTACAAAACAAGGATGTTATTGTATCCAGATGAAGGCGTTACTGTATCCAGACCTGAGGTGAAAAACGATTATTAAGTGAGAGGGCATTTAGAATATTTACCTGAAAATAAAGGTCACTTTCACTCAAAAGAGTGAAAAATGAGATATAGGGGACACTTATTACAAATTGAACCCTGTTCCGATATTGCTGACTGATATTTGAAAATACGCACTTTGCATGAAATATAAAGGTTAGCTGAGGAATGGTAACCTATATGGGGTTTTGTTTTATTGCTGTAATGCGCTGTGCACCTGCATGCTCACTCCGCAAACAATAGAAATAAAAATAATATGTTCGAAAGAAGCGAAAATCGCACAAGAAACGGTAACTAAAAATCAGATTAAGAATTAGAGTAAAAATCAGAGGGACGTAAAGCATGGCAAAAGTAATCATATATACAACGGAACGCTGTCCGAAATGCAATAAATTAAAAAATTTCCTTGAAGTACATTCAGTTGCTTTCGAGGTAGCAGATATGTCAACTCCCGAAGCCCTAACGGAACTGCGTTTCAACGGAGTCTTCACAGTGACAGCGCCTGTTTTACAGATCGATGATACTTTCCTTACGCACGAGGAACTCTTCATTGGGGGAGAAATAAATCCTGAAAAAATCCAAGAAATTCTGTGACGAAAGAGATCTGAAGCTAGAAATAAATTGAAAATTTCTTCAAATTCCATCATTAAATTTATTATTATAATAGTTACTGAAGATGAGAAAATGACATGCGAGATACTCTTACCCAAGGACCAATTATCTGATAACCAATCAGCCCAAAAGACGCTTGAAGAGTTGTCCGTCTCTCCTCTCCCCAAAAATGACCAGTTATCTGACAACCAGCCAGTGCAAAAAACCCTTGACGGGATGTCCATCTCCCCTCTTCCCAAAGTAAGGACAACGGATGGCTTTATTCTTAACTGGGATAGGAATATCATTGTAAACCAGCTCCTGAAAGAAACAAAATTAAGCGAAATTTTCTACAATAAACCCTCAATCACAAAAGAAGAAGCCTTTGAGATTGCAAAGGATGCAGAAAAGATCATTAAAAAAATGAATCTCCAGTTTCTCTCAGGTCCTCTTATCCGAGAAATCGTAAACAATATTCTACTTGATAGGGGGCATGTTGAATGGAGAAATATCATGACTAGGGTCGGGGCTTCAGTCTACGATGCCTACGAAATAGATACCGGATACGGCTTTGAGGCAAATGATAATGCAAACCAGCTGAACAACGCTGAAACCTCACATAAAAGAAAAGCCGACAAAATGTCCAAAGAGCAAAATCTCCTTCTGATGCCAAAAGAGCTTGCCGACCTTCACCTTAACGGGGATTTCCATATCCATGATCTCGAATATATGGGCACGCGGCCGTTTTGCCAAGATTGGGATCTTCGTTACTTTTTTTATTACGGCCTCATGCCTGATGGAGTAGGAACTCAATCAAGCGTGGCAAAGCCCGCGAAGAATGCCGAGGTAGCTTTTCTTCATGCGGTAAAAGCTATGGGCTCGGCTCAGACAAATTTTGCAGGCGGACAGGGGTTCTACAATTTCCTGACTTTTATGGCTCCCTATCTGGAAGGAAAGTCCGAAACCGAGATCAGACAGCTTATGCAGATGTTCGTCTATGAAATGATGCAGATGATGTGCGCAAGAGGCGGGCAAACTGTCTTTTCTTCCGTGCAGCTTTCTCCTGGGGTCCCGAAGCTCTGGAGAAACATTCCGATTGTCGCTATGGGTAAGGTCTGGGACGGCAAGCAAGCTCCTCCTAGAGTCTATGGAGAATTTGAAAAGGAAGTACGCCTCGGGTTCAAAGCACTTATGGATGTCATGCTTGAAGGAGATGCTTGGGGCAAACCTTTCAGTTTCCCCAAGCCCGAAATTTCCATTGAGCCTGACTTTATGGAAGAAGATGAAGAATTTAACAGGGTTAACCCTGGGCTTCCGACTTATAAAGATCTATACAGGATGACCTTCGAGCTGGCTGCTAAATTCGGAACTCCTTACTTTGATAATCAGCTTCCGGAGTACAGGGGCGCAGGAGAAGGGATTTCATGCTATCAATGCTGTGCATATCAGTTTTCTACAAACCCTACCGATGATAAAGAATTCGATGACAAACTTCACTTCAAGGACGGAAAACATTTTTCAATGGGCTCATGGATGGTCCTATCCTTAAACTGCCCGAGGGCAGCATACAGGGCTGAACATAATGATGAAAAACTTTTCAATGAGCTCAAGACCCTGATGAATAAGGGTGTGGAAGTTTTTAAGATCAAACGAAAATGGATGAACAGCCTGATCAAGAAAAACAGGATTCCCTTTGCAGCCCAATGTCCCAAAGATCCAAATACGGAGGAAAAAGGGGCCATGGCTGTGGATTTCGAAAGCCTTGTCTATACTATAGGAGTGGTAGGAATCAATGAAATGGTTCAATACCATACAGGCTATCAAATCCATGAGTCTCCTGATGCATATAAGCTTGCTATCAGGGCTATGTTTGAAATGAAAATGCACGCTCAAAAGCTTTCACAGGAAACCGGTATGGAGATTGCTCTTGCAAGAACGCCTGCGGAAACAACAGCCCAGCGCTTCGCGGTCTCGGACCTTCTGCATAAAGAGTATACCGAAAAGGCCGAGTTCACAATAAAAGGGGATTTGAATGCCGCAAAAAGAGGATTAAATCAGACACATGACCTACCAATCTACTATACCAACGGGACGCATGTTCCGCCTGGTGCAGATATATCCTTGCCTGAAAGGATAAAGTATGAACATACTTTCTTCCCGATTGTGGACGGTGGAAACATCATGCATGTCTGGCTTGGGGAAGGAAAGCCGGATCCTGACGGCTTGCAGGAGCTTGCAATGCATATAGCAAAGAATACCCAGACCGGTTACTTTGCCTTTACAAAGGACATGACTGTATGCACTGACGAAGGATATGTAGCCGACGGGCTGCTTGACAGATGCCCGAAGTGTAAGTCTGAAAACGTGCAGCATCTCTCAAGAATCACAGGATACCTTCAGTCGGTAGAAGGCTGGAACAAAGGCAAGCGCCAGGAGCTTTTGGACAGAAAACGGTACAGCACAAGGGAACTCAGGTAAGAGTCCCTTAATCTTTTTTAGAGACAAAAATGTGAGAAACGGTAGACTATGAAAGTAAACTACGCAGGCACTGTCTCACTCTCAACTGTGGACTGGAGAGGAAGAGCAGCAATAACTATCTTTTTTCGGGGATGTCCCCTTCGCTGTCCCTACTGCCAGAATCATCCTCACCTTCATGGATCAAACCCTGTAGAACTGGATTTCGTGAAAGAACAGATTAGAAAATCAAAGCCTTTTGTGAGTGCAGTTGTATTTTCAGGAGGGGAACCTTTGATGCATGACGCAATTGTACCTCTTGCAGAATTCGCAAGAGAAATGAAGCTTACAATTGGGATTCATACAAACGGCTGCTATCCTGAAATGGTAAGCAAATTGGTTAATCTAAAGCTGGTTGATAAAATTTTTATCGATATAAAAGCTCCTCCAGAGGATACCGAGCTTTACGGGAAAGTTACGGGTTGCGTAGAATCCGAAGCTGTGAAAGAAACTCCTGAACAGATTACTACGTCTGTAATAAAAACGCTCGAAATTGTAGATTCCTGTGGCCTGAAACTAGAACTCCGAACAACGTTAATCAGGGATTTTATCGGAAGTCCGCAGGAAATTGCCAATATAGCCGCCTGGATCTCAGGCCACATTAAAAACAAAGAAGTTACATATGTTTTGCAGCAGGGAATTCCTGAATATAGCTTGCAGGAAAATTTAAGGAACATGAGGGCTCTGGAAAGGGGAGAACTTTACGAACTCGGGAGAATAGCAAGAAGATTCATAGAAAATGTGAGAATAAGAACAAGAGAAAACGGGGAAGAAATAATCTCTGACTCTGTATGACATAATCCAATATTTGATATTTATTGATACTAACTTGCGTTTTTCCTTGTACTTTTCCTTTTTATCTGCTTTCTTAAAAAGTGTATACTAAATGTTTTTCAATTTTTAGAGAGAGAGTCATATTTTAAGTTCAAATGAATTTGAAGTTTACAAAAGTCTTATACCTCTCTAGAGATAAAGGCCTTGTGAAAACTACTGGCGAGATTTACCTTTCGAATTCCAGCGGATGAATGTTAAAACTTTTAGAGTAATGTCCTGCTACATACTGGAAATTTCTCTGTTGAAGGTACTAACTTTTGTGTAACTTTGCATGTTACACAAATTAAATAAAGGAGAGAAACTCAGTGCATTTTGGCTCACAGAGTGCATGTATTTACAAAATGGAAACAAAAATTATCGTTTTTAAAAAACCATGAAAGACACAAAAGTATCTTCAGTCGGAGAGCGAGCTCTAATCTCCATATTATCGGAAATTTTCAAAGCCCCTGATGGCAAGGAGAGAGGACAGAAAAGAATCCTTATAGGTGCAGGTTCGGATGACTGCGCCGTCCTTGACCTGGAAGGTGAAGACTGCCTGGTTGTTACTACCGATATGCTGCATAGAACCACGGATTTTCCAGAAGAGATGACTCCCTGGCAAATTGGGTGGATGTCAGCAGCTGTAAACCTCAGTGACGTTGCAGCGATGGGTGCAGAACCCACGGGGATTGTTATGGCAATTGGGATGCCTGCAGATACCGAAATTGCTTTTGTTGAAGAACTTGCAAAAGGTATGCAGGCGTGCGCTGAATTCTGCGAAACTGCGATTATAGGAGGCGACCTTGACACCCACACCGAACTGACAATTACAGGGACGGCACTTGGCAGAGTAAAAAAAAATCAGCTTCTTCTTCGGCGCGGAGCAAGGCCAGGTGACCTTGTCTGTGTTACGGGATATACAGGATCGGCTGGAGCAGCTCTGGAAGCCCTTCAGTCGAGAAAGCCAGTAAGTGAAAATATCCTGAAGGCGCTTTTTGAACCCATCCCGCGTACGAAAGAAGCTAGGAAACTGGCTGAGTCCGGAGCAGTCACATCCATGATGGATACTAGCGACGGCCTTGCGATGTCCCTTTACGATCTTGCCAAGCAAAGCCACGTGGGGTTTAAAATTAGAGAAAATGCCCTTCCTATCCTGAAGGAAGTTCGAGAATTTGCTTCGAATCGGGACAAAGTGAGGGAATTGGCCCTTTACACAGGCGGAGATTTTGAACTTCTTATTACAATTGACCCACAAAAGATGAAAAAAGTACAAAGTATATCTAACTTAACCATTATAGGAGAATGTACAAAGTATGAAGAGGGTATTGTACTCGAATGCTCCAAATGCAAGCTCATAACTATAGAACAACGAGGATATCAGCAGCTAAAAGCCAGAAGCTAAAAGCCCAAGCTGCTGAGAAATTATCTTGAGTAAATACTAAATAATCCCTTAAGTCCCCCTGATCAAAAACAAGTTATAAAGAAATAAAATTATTGATTGAGAAACTTTATGGAAATTATAAAAACAAAACAAATTTGAAAAATTTTAACATAAAAGATAACAAAGGTAATTTATGCACAAGGTTTAGAAGGATGAAACATGAATAAGGCTATTTTACAGATATTTACAGCAATTCTGGTTCTAGGGCTATTTTGTGGAGCTGCAGCTGCAGCTCCCAGTGTAGTATCAGCCCCTACGCCCTCACAGAATTCGACTGTTACAGGAATAGTGGGTGAAACTCAAACCTTCACCATTCCTTTAAATGAAACAGCGAATGTCGTATGGACTGAAAATGGAAATACCACACCAAAAACGACTGACGAAAATAATATTGCGACTCTCAATCACGTCTTCCAGTCGGGTTCGTATAAGGTGACAGCTAGTGTAGAAGGAGCGCAGATAGCATCCTGGACTGTTGAAGGAACAGCGGCCGGAAAATTATCTACTAATGCTGACCCCTCCGAAGGAACTGTTTCAGTGGATGAAGGAGTGTCTAAAACTTTCAACGTCAACTCCAGCACGGACGGCCAGAATATTAATGTTCAGTGGCTTGTTAATGATGAATCACAGAAAAAGGATGAAGGTGTAACCTCTTCTTCATACAATTTTAAAGAAGATAGTAAAGGAAATTATACCCTCAAGGCAGTGATCAGTGATCCCAATAATGTTTATGATCCATTAACAAAAACATGGACCGTGAGCGTTGGATCCACAAACAATTCAAGTGGAAACAGGATATGGGAACAAGGAATGCCTACAACTTATACGTGGAATGCACAGAGTTTCTCAGGCTTCTACTATGACCTTGATTCTGGAGTATCCTCAGAAGAGATGACCATTAAAGATATAGGCAGAAGTATAGATTCGGGGAACATTGAGTATGTCACAAGACCTACTAAAACTTCTTTTGAACACAATGGATGGGGTTCTTATCAGGTAGTAGGATTCATGGCGGAGAAATACTTTGCAGGTTATACAAAAGATAATTCCACAGTTATAGGGGACGATATCAGCCCTATATCCGATGGTGTCCTTTCCAAGATTCTCACCGATAATGACGATAAAAAGTCATTGAATACTGGTGAGTCTCTTGCCCTCCAAGAAGGATATTCCTTGAATATCGTGGAAGTCGACGTTAATGGAAAAAGTGTTAGGGTCCAGCTTGAAAAAGATGGAAAAATAGTAGATGAAGGTTTCATCACCTCGGGTGAGGATTATGTATATAAAGCGAACCTTGGAGGATCAAAAGACGTACCTATAATAATTGTCCATTTCGGCACGGTTTTCCAAGGAGGTGAAACTTCTGCGGTCTTCGTACAGGGTATTTTCCAAATATCAGATAGCTATACGGAACTCAACAGTGGAGATGACTTTGAAAAGATGGAGGTTACCGGTGTCTCAGATAGCGGCATCACAATGAAAAACAAGGACGATATTGGACTTGATCAGGGGGACACAATCGACCTGATGGGTAAGGTAAAGCTCCAAGTAGCTGATGACAGTACACTGCGCTTTGCCCCGGTCCTTGATACTTCAGAATCCGGTACTTATGAGTTGCGCGGGACTGTTTATGACAAAAGTATTGATGACTCCCTGCCGACTTGGACACCTTTCAATTTTGAAGGTTTCTATTACAATATAGATGAGGGAATAGGAACCGAAAATATGACAGTCCAAGAGTTTGATGATAAAAGCATACCCTCAGACAAATTGGTATACAAGTCTACACCTCAAGCTGTTAAGTTCGAACACAATGGTTGGGGTAATTTCACAGTCGTCGGGTTCATGGCAGACAAGTACTTTGCTGGGTATACGGATGGATCTGTTGATGGAGCAGTTGACCATGTGAGCCTTCTATCGAACAATATCCTCTCCAAGGTCCTTACAGATAACGATGATAAAAAATCTTTGAATACTGGAGAGTCTCTTGCCCTCCAAGATGGGTATTCCCTGAATATCGTAGAAGTCGATATTAATGGAAAAAGTGTTAGGGTCCAGCTTGAAAAAGATGGAAATATTGTAGATGAAGGTTTTATCACTTCAGGCCAGGATTATGTATATAAAACTGATCTTGGAAAAGCTACGGACATACCCCTCATTATAGTCCATTTCGGCTCTGTTTTCCAAGGAGGTGAAACCTCTGCTGTCTTCATACAAGGCGTTTT
>JAMXLQ010000184.1 GCA_024280975.1 Methanosarcina sp. | reverse complement strand
ACAGCTGCTCCTGGTTTGATTCCAAGATCAGTCCATATGTTATCAAGATCTTCTTCTTTCAAGCCCACTATTGCAATTCTTTGGGCAGAAGTTATTTTAAGGGCAGCTGCTCCATATTTTTCAGCAACATCAGCAATCTTCCTGAGGGTTGCAGGATCTACAACGCCTCCTGGAATGTGGGGAGCTATTGCATAAGTTTCACGGTCTCTCTGAACAATTGCACCTTTTTCAAGTAAGTTATCTTTCATGTTTTATCATTCTCTCCAAATTTCTGGATTTTTTTCTGTACATTAAGAACCCTGGCAATTCTGACAGGATCCATGTAGAATTTACCAATAATAGACTGTTTTTGAGCATATTCTACTGGGCACAGAAAACTTATCCAGTATATTAACAAGTATAGTTTTATAAAAAGTTGTTTATAATAGTATTCTTTTGATACCAGTATATCAGAAATACTAACTTATATATCAGACAGTTTCCATGTTTATACCATGAAAGACTGCACAGTCTACAAGACTATGAATATCATCGGGAAGAGATGGACGATCCATATCCTTCTGGAGCTGCACAAAGGGGAGAAAAAGGAAAAGCGCTTTAATGAACTCAAAAGGAAACTCGGCTACATAACCCCAAAAATTCTCTCAGAGAGGCTGGCCGAACTGGAAACTGAGGGTTTGATTATAAAAAAGTTTGACAATTCGACAAATCCTCCTAAGTCCGAGTATTATCTGACTGAAAGCGGAGTTGATTTTGTGAAAATAATACAGGCGATTAAACGCTGGGGGTTGAAATGGAAATTCCAGAATGAGGAATGCGAAAAGGCGATTTGTATGTACTGCGATCGTTGAGCTATAATTAAGGGAAGAAAAGCCTAAAATAGAACAAGTGGAGTAAAGAAAAACAAAATCATGGGAACTTCCATGCTTTTATCTTTTTCCTGGTTGTAGTAGTTAGAGATCCTGCAATAAGTATCTCTATATCTGCTGACATTTTTCATATTGCTTGTCTTCTGGACTTATAAGGTCTGAGCTCATTAGGTGCAAGTATTTAAGCTCGAAGCTATAATTTGAATATGATCTGCAGATTATTCGGAAGGGCATAAATGACAATTGAAGGGCATATTGATTTTTTCTTCAAGCCTGATAGCATAGCCCTGATAGGAGCATCTCCAAATCCCGAAAAGCTTTCCTATACAATCCTGGAAAGCCTCTTGAAAATGGGGTTTCAGGGAAAGATATATCCCATAAATCCAGGCTACCAGGAAATCAGGGGTCTTAAATGTTATCCGACTCCAGATGAAATAAAGGACAAAATTGATATTGCAATTTTTGCAGTGCCAGCTTCTACGGTTCTTGAAATCCTCAACGGTCCCGTGAAAAATATAAAAGGAGCGATAATTGTCAGCTCCGGTTTTCGAGAGATGGGATATGAAGGAAAGGAAATGGAAGCTCGCCTGAAAGAAATTATAAAAGAAAAAGGGATCCGGGTTATAGGACCAAATTGCCTTGGAATCTATGATACAGCCTCAAAAGTGGATACTTTTTTCATTAGCGGTGCTAAGGTCGGAAGGCCTGCAAGAGCTGGGGTTTCAGTGCTTACTCAGAGCGGATCCTTTGCAGCTATGATTATGGATGAAATGGCGAATGAGGGAGCAGGAGTTGCAAGGGTAGTAAGCTACGGAAATAAAGTAGATGTAGATGAGAGTGACTGCCTTGAATTTTTGGCAGGAGACAAAGCAACAAAAGCAGTAGCTCTCTATATCGAATCTGTGGGAAACGGACGCAGATTCCTTACCGCTGCTTCCAGATGTGTGCAGAAGAAGCCTGTAGTGGCCCTCAAAGTTGGAAAACGAGAGCCAGGTGCAAGAGCAGCAAGTTCCCATACAGGAGCTGTTAGCGGTAGATATGAAGCCTATGAAGCTGCTTTCAGGAAAGCAGGTATAATAGAAGTTGCAAGTTATGAAGAATTAAAAGATGCCTGCAAAGTCTTGAATAGATATCGGCCGGTTGAAGGAAAACGGATTCTCATTATAACTGATGGAGGCGGAATCGGGATTTCCATCGCCGATGCCTGTGAGGAAGCCGGGCTCAAGGTTCCGGAAATTCCCAGCGAGGCTGTAAGAAAGCTGAAAGAGAAACTTCCGGCCTTTGCTTCCGCAAGAAATCCTGTAGATTTGACAGGCAGTGTAAAGGATGAACACTTCATAGTTGCTCTTCAGGAAGCTTTCGGGGATAGCTACGATCTTGCAATTGTTAGCCTGCTCTGGGGCCCGCCCCTTCTCACCCCTGGAGTTGCGGTGAAGCTCCTGGATTTTGCAGATAGCTGCGGAAAACCAATCCTTATCTGTTCTCCAGGTGGAAAGTTCAGCAGGGAAACAGCATCACTATTTACGGCAGCCGGGATACCGGTCTTTTTTACTCCAGATAGTGCAGTCAGGGCGGCAGCGGTGCTATGTGGGGGAAAGAGATAGGTTAAAAAACTAAACCTAAGAATTCGAGTCCTACTTTGATACTAATAGCAGGATATTTATCATAAGCAGAATTTCTTATCCTTATACCCTGCTTTCTTTTTGTTCATCTTGATTAACTTTTTATAAAGAATTTATCAATACAGCTAAATACTAAAAATTTTACACAGTCAATTTTCAATATTTTAATTATAAACATCTTTAGGCTGTGTAAGAAAGTATGAAAGTAAACGATACATCAGCGAATAATCAGGTTCATAAAAGGAAAAAAGAAAAGCAGGAAAGAAAAAAATGAATAATTCAATTTTTCCTTCAAGAAAACGTACCGAAAAACTCTGGGATGAAGGCCTGATTGTACCTTTCCACTTTTACATTTCGAATCTTGTCATAACTCCATGGAGTTCGTCAGTAGGAAGTCTATAAAACTGCACAAAGGAGGGCGATATTTTTTTAATTATAGAAAAGATTCTCCATATTAAATTATTAGTAAATATATCCTCTACTCCGTAGAATATTGTTTTTTCATAAATACCTTGGTCTTTCAGAATTTGTTCGACATCAACAATCTCCATATATCCTGCCTTTATTTCAAATATTCTCAATCCTTTTGCCAGTTCTTTTGTGAACGAGCTTTCTACTCCAAAAGGACTGTCAGACTTAATAATTGAAATAAAAATATTATTCTCGTAAATAATATTATTTTTAAACATTACATGTGAAATATATTGAGGAATTTTGTCTATATCTCTTGTAAAGAAGAGAGCAGTCCCGATAATTTTGTTTTGAGTAGCATATAACCGATTATACTTTTCAAGGAAGGTCTCAGCCCTCATGAGTTTCATCTGCTCATATAGTCTCTTTTGTCCGGAAGTATATATAACTATTAGAGAGAAAATGAAAAGTGCTATGATAACGGACCAGTATCCTCCATGAGGGATTTTATAACTATTTGAAAGAAGGAATATTATGTCAATAAACGTTATAAATAGCGAAATAATAGCTTTGGCTATATTTTTCCTATGATAAAATATCGAAGTCATCAGTATGCCCGTGATAGACATAGTTCCTGTAACTGCCAATCCATATGCAGCTGCAAGGCTGCTTGATTCTTTAAACACAAGCATCATAAATAATACAGAAATAAGGAGCAGCCAGTTTACGGCACTTATGTATATTTGTGATTTTAATTCTCCGGATGTATAATCAATCTTTAGCATTGGCATTGCTCGGGTTGTTATTCCCTGATATACTATAGAGAACATGCTACTTATCATAGCCTGAGAAGCGATAATTGTAGCTACGATGCTCAGGATAAGGAATGGGATATAAAGCAGGTTTGCCTGCTGATTTATCATCGCAAATAAGAAATTTGTCGAACCTGGATTTCGGATAAGGAATGCCCCCTGCCCGAGATAATTTAAAACCAGTGCTACAAACACGAATCTCCAGGCTTTTAAAATAGGCTCTCTTCCCAGGTGTCCCATATCAGCATATAGTGCTTCACCCCCTGTAGCGCACAGGATAACTTCTGATAGTACAAAAAATCCTATAATCCCATTATCCAGAAGGAATCTAATAGCATAATAAGGATTGATAGCTTTAAGCACTTCTGGAGTGTAGAAAATAGAGGCAATACCAGAAAATCCTATAGCTGTAAACCATATAACCATTATAGGCCCAAAAACCCACGTAATTTTTTCTATCCCTTTGCTTTGAACTGAAAAAAGTGCTATTGCAATTAGGCCAGAAATAAGTATAATAATGCTTTGGCTTATGTTTTCAAACTGAGGAACAATCCGCAGGCCCTCTACAGCACTCAGAATACTTATTGCAGGAGTAATTACTCCATCTCCCATAAGGAAAGATGTCCCTACATAGGCTAACAGTGTAACTAGCGCTACATTTCTACTCGACTTGAGGAGGGGAACAAGTATTTCTTTTAAAACTATTGTACCCCCTTCCCCCTTTTTACCCAGACTCATTGCAAGCCAAGCGTATTCCATAGTCACAAGTATAATAAGTGTCCAGATGATTAAAGATAAAACTCCTATTACGTGAGTATATGTAGGTCTTGTGAGAAGAAAGATAACTGTCAGGGTATATATTGGACTTGTTCCGATATCTCCAAAAACAAGTCCCATAGAATTCATTATTCCTCTAAAATTATTGTTAGACATAATACACTCTCTGTGTTTTTATAGTAGTTTGGATGAATGTTTCCACAAAGGCTTTGAACCATTGAACGTGATAAGTTACAATGTATACAAGTTGCAATTTTTCGAGTTTAAAAGGAGTAAAAAACCAAGAAGATTTATATAACTTTTGACCCTCTATCGGAGTTAGTAGTTATTATTTTATTTACAATTTGTTATCGGTAATCTGTCAGTTAGTAAATATTATTAAGATCTATCTATTTATTTGAACTTCTGCAATCTTTATTACTTAATTCGGCAGAATAAACAGTATCTCGAATTGGCGGAGATTGCAATTTGTAGATAAGAATCAATCTTGTATAACCGATTTTCTCATTTTTACTTGCTTCTATTCATAAATATATGTTTCCCAAGTGATGTTCTGTTTCCCGATATATTTTACTGAATGAGAATGAAATTACTTGTAAGTAAGAAATTTTAAGGTAGAAATCCCCAAAGAAGATGGACAAAAAGCATTTGATAAAGGCAATGAGAGAAAATGGTAGGAGAAATGAACAGGGATCCACTAGCTGGAAGTAAAGATGCCAGCGAATACTCAGAGGAAAGCAGGGGAAGAAAAAAGAAATTCTTCAAAAAACTACAGAAAGAGTGAGTATCCTTCTTTGAGATCCCAGGAAAGTTGTTGTCAAGCTCTAGTTCCTATCATAGTTGCCATGTCTGCGCAGACTATCTATAGCCTTACTGACACATTCTGTGTTGCAGGTTTTGGAGCTGACGCGCTGGCTGCTGTTGGATTTTCATTTCCCTTTTTCTTATTCAGATGGCGCTTACTAGTGGGTTAGGAGTTGGAGGTGAATCTGCAATTTCCAGGTGAATTGGGGCCAGAGATAA
>JAMXLQ010000183.1 GCA_024280975.1 Methanosarcina sp. | reverse complement strand
ATAAAGCAAAAGAGCTTAAAATTGACAGGAAAAAGCTAGTGGAAGAATATAAATTGATCGAGGATTTGGGATTTGATGAAAACAAGAAAATCTTCCGGGCAGTCTATCAGTATCAAGGGACAACATTCTCCATCATAAAAGGAGCCCCCGAAAGCGTAATCTTCCTGTCTGAGCAGGATCGGGAAATGGAGCAAAAGCTCACGGAAGCATTGTCTATAGGATACCGAACCATAGCTGTGGCTCAAAAAAAATATCTGAGGAATCCTTTACTATCTTAGGATTTATCTGCTTTGATGACCCTATCCGTGCGGGGGTAAAGGAGGCGATTGTCAACTGTACTAATGCAGGTGTTAAGATCATTATGATTACCGGGGATCACGCCGGTACGGTCAAAAGAGTTGCTGTAGATGCCGGAATAAAGGTGACAGGTGTGCTCACTGGGGATGAGATAAATAAGCTGCCACCTGAAAAGCTTGCCGAAGCAGTTAGGAAATGTAATGTCTTCGCCAGGATTTCGCCGGAACAAAAACTGAATATTGTAACAGCGCTTCGTGAGGGCGGAGAGGTAATCGCTGTGACAGGAGACGGCATAAATGATTCTCCTGCTCTAAAGGCTGCAGATATAGGCATCTCAATGGGTATCTCAGGTACGGATGTAGCCAAAGAGTCAGCGGATATGATTCTGACGAACGACAGTTTTACATCGATCGTAGATGCAATACGGGAAGGCAGAAAGCTGTACGATAATTTATCCAAATGTGTAAAATATTATCTTGCTTGCAAAGTGGGGCTCATTTTATCCTTTTTGGTTCCTCTCCTGTTTAATATGCCGTTGCCCTTTTCACCGATCCAAATTATCATCCTCGAATTATTTATGGATTTGGCCGCAAGTACTTCTTTTGTATCAGAACCGGCGGAAACAGATGTGTTGAAAAGAAAGCCGAGAGCCACAAAGGAAAGCTTCATGGATAAAAATATGGTTATCGGCATTTTCAGTGGAGGCATAACACTTGCAATTGCAGTAATTGCCGTATACTTTTACGGTTGGTTTGTCACAAACGACATTACAATTACTCAAACCTTTGCCTTTGTGACCTGGCTGTTTGGTCATGTATTCCTGGCGCTTAACTTTAGAACTAATCATTTACCACTACTGAAGGTAGGGGTTTTTTCAAGTAGATCATTTAACATTTGGATGATCTGTGTAGCTGCTTTTCTTGTTATCGCACTCAATGTTCCGGTGCTTAACGAATATTTAAAAACTACTTCTCTTGGAATTTTACCGATACTGAGTCTTGTTCTGGTGGCCATTCTGGCCACCTCTTGGATGGAGGTACGCAAGCATTTTATCAAGGAGGCATAGATGAAATATTAGAGACTGTACCAGCGTATTATCCATACATTTGCGGGTGGTGACAGCTACGCTAGTATTGCCCCGAATAGAGTGAAAAATGCAAACAATCAAATTAGCATAAAAAAGTTGAACAATGAACTCAAAATTTACGATCTCTTTTATTTAAAAAATATAAGAAAAAAATTCTTGACAAATAGCTTTTATAAGTTGTTCTCTAAAAAAATATCCACATTCTAACGCAATCGTAGGAGCCTGAGGATTTTTTTTCACTCCTGTGTTTTTATCTCTGTTTGGGAAAAACGGAGAAGGAGATTCAGAGATATTATTAATTTCTCAAGCTAAACCTATGATTTTTAACTTTGTTTCAAAACTCTGGATTCTCATCCTGGGTGTGAAACATTTTGGATTGAAAAGGTCTATATAATATTGTCAAGTAGACAATAAATTGTAATAAAATAAATGTAAATCGATAAATTAAAAAAGGTAAGACTTATGAGCGAATTTACACTCAAAACGAGACTCTTAGCTGCCCTTGAAGGCAAGCCTGTTGACAAAGTACCTGTTTGCTCCGTGACCCAGACTGGGATTGTAGAACTTATGGACGAAGTAGGAGCACCTTGGCCTGAAGGTCACACGAACCCTGAACTTATGGCAAAGCTGGCAATCGCTAACTATGAACTTAGCGGACTCGAAGCTGTAAGACTTCCTTACTGTCTGACTGTTCTGGTTGAAGCCATGGGCTGTGAAGTCAACATGGGTACTAAGAACAGGCAGCCATCTGTCGTAGCCCACCCCTACCCCAAAAGCCTCGAAGGCGCAGCTGTCCCAGCAGACCTCTTGCAGAAGGGCAGAATTCCAGTCGTACTCGAAGCCATTAAGATCGTCAGGGAAAAAGTAGGTCCTGACGTCCCAATTATCGGAGGTATGGAAGGCCCAATTACAGTCGCTTCCGACCTGGTAAGTGTAAAATCCTTCATGAAATGGTCTCTTAAAAAGACTGACCTCCTCGAGCAGGCTCTGGATATCGCCACAGAAGCTGCAATCATTTACGCAAATGCAATGGTTGAAGCCGGTGCAGATATTATTGCCATTGCAGACCCTGTCGCTTCTCCTGACCTCATGAGCCCTGACACTTTCAGACAGTTCCTCATGTCAAGGTTACAGAAGTTTTCCTCCAGCGTTGACTCCGTAACTGTACTCCATATCTGTGGAAAGGTTAACGCAATCCTCAGTGACATGGCAGACTGCGGTTTTGAGGGTCTCAGCGTAGAAGAAAAGATCGGTACCGCAAAGGAAGGAAAGGCAGTTATTGGAGACAGAGCAAGATTAGTAGGAAACGTCTCCAGTCCATTTACTCTGCTGCCTGGCCCAATTGACAAAATAAAAGCTGAAGCAAAAACAGCTCTTGAAGGCGGCGTCGATGTGCTCGCACCTGGCTGTGGGATTGCACCCATGACCCCTCTCGAAAACATCAAAGCCATGGTCGCAGCAAGAGACGAGTTCTACGCCTGAAAAGGCACTAAAAATTCCTTTATTTTTTTACGGGCACATTCCAGGACTTTAAATACTTTATAATGCCTGGATACTGTGTTCTACTTCATATTTTTTTAAATTTGGCAGGTGGAGTGAAAACTCCAGAGTCAGGCTTTGACAGACTATGAGCTGAGGAGAGCCGTTCTGAACAAACGATTCAGTATAAATAGCTTCAGATCTTATTCAACCTAATACTTATCTAATATATATTATATTCAGAATATGTCTGAAACGGACTGGTTAAATAAATCTTATACTTTTTTGGAGGAGGTTAAGATATGAGAACAGGAGTTGCAATTGACCTGGGAACCAGCGGTTTTAGGGCCCAGAAAATTGACCTGGAAAGTGGTGAGATTAAGAAGACCGTCATAACGCTGCGAAATCCCCTTCCTGGAGCAAATGTAATGGACCATCTTGATTTTGCAATCCATTACGGGCTTGACAAGGCCCACGGGCTCTCAGCAACAGCGGTAAAGAATATTCTTACTGAACTTGGAGTAAACCTGGCAGAAATGGAAAAATTTTCAATCTGCGGAAACCCTATCCAGCTTTCCATCTTTCAGGGAATTCCAATCGAAGACCTCGCATACGCTGGAGAGCGTAAAAAACAAAAATATCACATAGAAGAACAGAATAGGGACGCACGTATAATATCTCTGGCTGAGATCGAAGGATTTGAAGAAGCCGTAAACTGCAAACTGTTCGTACCTCCGGCAATTAAACACGAAGTTGGAGCCGATGCACTTGCTCTTATTGTAAAAGCTGACATGATTGAAAGTAATGACATCGCAATTGCAACGGACTACGGGACAAACGCCGAAATGGCTCTCAAAGCAAATGGTGTTATATATACCGGCTCGGCTGCTGCAGGTCCTGCTCTTGAAGGTCAGGAGATAGAATGTGGGTCCATTGCTTCCCCTCGCACAATATGTGACGTAGAATTTGAAGGAAATAACCTGCGCTGCTATGTACTTGATCGAGATATGAATACCGTCAAGGGAGACCTTGTAAATCCTAAAACAGGGGAAGTTTTGGAAAAAGGAGAAATCACTGCAAAAGGCATCACAGGTACAGGAGTTATTGCCCTTATAGAAACAGGTATGAGAAATAAATTAATTGTGCTGCCAAAGATTCAGACTCCGGATGGCATTATTCGCCTGCAGGACGGAATAATATTCACGAACAAAGACCTTATTGCAGCTGGAAGAGCCATAGGAGCAATCAGGGCCGGGCATATTACTCTTTGTGCAGCTGCAGGCATTGATATGGAAGAACTGCAGATTGCTCACATGTCAGGGGCTGCTGGTACTTATATGGATGCTGCAAAAGCCCACAAAGTTGGAATGATCCCCTATAATGCGAGTTATGTTTCCCAGATCGGAAATACCTCTCTAACTGTTGCGAGGGAAATCCTGCTCTCTGAAGACAGACTCTGGGAATTACAGACAATTGCAAAGGAGATATTGGGTACTCATGTAATGTTTGCAACCTCCGAGGCTTTTAAGGAAGCTTATCTGCTGGAGCTTGCTTACTGGAACGAAGGTATGGCTTTTAAGATGCTTCAAAAGTTCCTGAAAAAGAAAAAACTATCTGTTCTCGGTGAGCCTTCATCTATTCTCAAAATTGACCGCAAGGTTGAAAGAGATATCCCCGAAATAGGAGAAGAAGGGCTTGAGGTACTTGAAAGGGTCGGGACTTACCTTAC
>JAMXLQ010000182.1 GCA_024280975.1 Methanosarcina sp. | reverse complement strand
TGGATATCCTCCTTTCATTGGTAACTCTACTTGTTTGATATGCCCCATACAAAGGCCTTTTCCACAGACAATGCAGACACCCACTGCCTCATTTACTCTATTTTCCTCAGAGCAATCATAGCATTTCAGCATTCTTGACCACCTCAGCAAACCTCATTGAATAGGCAGTTTTCCTTCAGAGCTTCATGGCAGGAATGACACATAATTCTTTTAATGTGCTCAAGGTCGGGCTTCAACTCAATTGGATAACTTCCTTCCCAGACAGGAGTTTCCTCACGAATAAGGTGCTCTTTGCAAACCCCTCTACCACATGCAATACAAATTCCGACAGCGTCTGTATTTTTACCTTCTTTGGCGCATTCATAGCATTTCATAGGCTTTTCTCCAAGTAAGAAAAATTGTTAATTCATCCGAAAATTTGGTTAGAATGTGTGCAAGTAAAAATAATTAATTAAATTATACGGATGATTTTATTTCTCATTAATAAGGGTCATTTCCTGACCACAACAAACAAGAATTCCCCCACCTACTTCTTCTACTACAACTTCGTTACCGCATATCTCACAAAGATACCTTTCCCCTTTAGCAGATACACCCATAAACTTTTCACCTCGGTTTCTATAATTTATTGTTTCAAAGCAATTTATTAAATTTCCCTATTGCTGACTTATTCAGTTTTTAAAGAACAATCCAAAAACTCAAAGCTGATTTTCTGAAAATTATTAATGGCAAGAGATTTAATTCACGATGGGATGAGGCTTTTAAAAGATATGTCTTTATATATTGTAGAAGAGTTGTCAAAAAACTAAGCACTAGTATCTCTTTATGTTTTTTCATAAATATAGAGTATACTTATTTTCGGATTTTATCAAAGACTCACCCCACTAGCGAATGAGGGCCTACTTACTTACAGGTGTCAAGAAGACCTTTCTTTTTACCTCCTCTTTGTTCAGAGGGGTGTATCGGTTCAACTTTGGCTTCTTCTTTCTGTGGTTCTGTCTTCTTTTCTTCCTTATGGTGGGTCATAGATTCAACTCCTAAATCAGTTACAAATTTTAAAATAATTTCTATAGCTTTTATTTTTTGTTCAAATATCCTATTAATCTTCAAACGATTCTCAATTTTTACGTCATGTTCAGATTGTTTTGCCAACCTCTCTTTTATTGGGACTAAAGAAGGATTCATATTCTTTAGTAGTCAGCAAATAATATTCTGCTTGATTCTTTATTTTGCAACAATGAATCTTTGAGTCTCGACGGTTCTATTCTTAGATATATCGATAGTTTTTTTCCACCCCTCCTTCTTACCAATAAAACATCAATTGAATCGAATTGAAAACGTATATACGACCTAGAGATTTTAATATCCTGGGATCTAAAATTTGAGATTGATTTCGCTAGCAACTAGCTGATATCAATCAAATTCCTTCCACGTTACAATAAATAATTATCCCAGTAGTTACTCAATTATCTTTATAATTATTTTAAATTATTTATGAGAAAAATTGTTTCCGAACAAAAGGCAGTCCAGCATAAAATATTTTAAAGCTAAACAACAATTTTATATTAATAAAGTGAGGAATGAAGAAATGTTAAAAGGAGAAACGAAAGAAGAAATACTTCAGATAATAACTATCAGAATATATAGATCTTAACAGGTTGCTTTAACTAAAACAGATTTAGACAAAAATTGAAAAATGTTAAGGAGGAAAATGAAGTGAGAAGGCAGAAAAAGAGTAATATCAGGAGCCCGAGGTCACCGTATCCATCGACTGTATCCCCTAACAGCCCTTTAAACAATGTTTCCTCAACGCTGTTCAAAGAAGGATAGGTAATTATCCAGGCAATCTTTGTGTGGTGTGGTAGATTCTAGTTTATCCCTTTATTCCGCCTTCACAACTCCAAAATATACTAATAGCTTAAATTATATTAAACTATTTATATCAAAAATTCTTTTCAAAAAAATATTTTTTTCAAGCCAAAGATTTTAAAGAAAAAACTTATTCTGTGCTTATAACTATAAGAAAAGATTTTTGGTAAAAGTAGCCGATAAGCGTAATTTATCATGTTTCTATATTGCTAAACCATATAGTGAATTTTATTCCCTGATTTCTTTCAAGCTTTACACAGCCGTCTATTTGTTCAACAAGAATCCTCACTAGCTGAAGCCCCAAAGAGTCCACACTTGATAAGTCGATTTCTTGTGGGATTCCTCTTCCATTATCTGAGACTTCAAGTACGTAATTGAAGCCTTTTTTACCAATACATTTTCTTTCTGGGTAGAAAGCATCACCTTTGAAGGCAGGAATTTCAGTTCTGCGAAGATTTATCTGGATCTTGCCTTTTCTTCCAGCAGGAAAAGCATGCCTAAATGAATTTGAGACCAGCTCATTGACAATGATTCCGAGAGGAATTGCTGTATCCATGCCAAGATAAACCTGTTCAAGACCCAGCTTGAAATTGATATCCTTATTTTCTAGATTGTAGGAGCCGAAAAGGTTTGCAGTCAGCTTTTTCAAATAAGCTGCAAAGTCAAGTGTATCAATTTTGTCTCCCTTACATAATTCTTCGTGAATTAAAGCCATAGAAATTACTCGAATCCGGCTTTCCTTGAAAGCCTTGACAACTTCCGAAGTCTTACAAACCTCAAGGTTAAGGAAAGTTTCTGCTTGAAGGTCAAGCAAAGATGAAATTACCTGCAGATTATTCTTAATTCAATCTCTTATATCGAAATTAGAAACTTTTGATCTAGGAGAAATCTAGTAATGTTTTGATCCAGTAAGGACCAAATAATATTGGCTTAAGTACTACAAAAGTATATCAAAAGGTAAAGATAGTGGAATAAGAAGAGCCCAGAGGCGCTGTAGTTGTTTACTGTATCCCCCAATACAGTCTCTCCGAAATTATGCTCCCCCAAGCACAAGGTTCGAAGAAAGATCAGCGACCTCAGGCGATTTTCTTATGGATAGATGATACCCCGGTTTATTCCCCAACTCTAGAATTTACTATTAGCATAAATTATTTTAAATTAATTATATCAAAAATTGTATTCAACAAAAAAAGATATTCGGATGAAAAATTTCAACGCAAACATAAAATTCAATGAAAACCCAAAAATCAGAAAAACCATAAAACTAGAAAAATCCAAGATAAAAATTACTCGTACCTTTTTTAACAACCTAACCATGCAATATATGATTCAATGAAATTTATTAAATTGGCGATATATAAAGAATAGATACTCCAACCCAAACTTCACAAAATCAGATACATGCGAGCCAGTTAGAACCTAAGTATTAAGAAGATTCTGGATAATATAATTATCCGGAAATAATAGCCCATGTTGAAGAGGCGATTTCATATGCTTTTGATGGTGATTCTTTCTGCTCTTAAAGGGTATTCCCCTGAATCAGTAAAGATCTGGGATTCCTATATCGTAATATGCAGCCTCTCTAGGAATTGCAAAGGAAGCTCTTCAAAATACGTATCTGGTTGTCCCACCTGAGCAGTTAAAAGAGAGTCATTTCTATCCCATAAGTTACAATTACAGTCAATCTAACTATAGTTATGGGAATACCTGCTCTTGATCCTATTCTGAAGATAGAAATAGAGAAGATGATGTAGGCAGCAACTCTAAATGAAGAAGGGGAGAATTGAATAAAAAAGCCCCGGACAAAAGATAGTAGGCTGTTTGATAACAGAGAAATGTGTGAAAAAAACTATGCTGAAAGCTTCTCGTGTTATCTAACCTGGGAATTTCAGAGTTTTGAAAAAGGCCGAAAAAACAGGGAAAGAAAAAAGCAAAATACTATAAAAATAACATTTTCCGGATAAGATAAAACGGTGCCGAAAAAAATGGACATTTCTCACATTCTAGATCAAATAAAAGCCTCCAGCCGTTATGAGAACCAAATCGTTCATAAAGAGGAAATCCCTGCAAAGGAAGCTCTATATGCCCCTCTTGAGCTGAAACCGCAGGTAAAAGCAGCCCTTTCTGGCATAGGAATCAAAGATCTTTATACTCATCAGGCTGAGGCTATAGAAAAAATCCGGGGAGGAAAGGATATCGTCCTCTGTACAACCACAGCAAGCGGAAAGTCCCTTACTTACATGGTTCCCATTTTTGAAACGGTCCTTGACGAACCTGAAGCAGCTGCCCTTTATATTTCCCCTTTAAATGCTCTTGTAAATGACCAGTTAAAGTCCTTTCTGGAATTCGAAAAGGAGTTGAAATCAGGTGCAGGCATAGCTCGTTATACAGGTGCCCTCTCAGAAGCTCAGAAAAGGAAAGTTAGAGAGGGACAAACCAATATAGTTTTGACAAACCCTGAAATGATTCACATGAGTTTTCTTGCCTGGCATCATCTCTGGAGGCGCTTTTTCTCAAACCTAAAGTTCATAGTCGTTGACGAGAGCCATTATTATCGGGGAGTTATAGGAAGTAATATGGCAAACCTGCTCAGGCGGCTTTTACGCGTGGCTGAGTACTATGGAGCAGCTCCGCAGTTTATTTGCTGTTCTGCAACCATCGGAAATCCGGAGGACCATACGGAAACTCTTATAGGAAGAAAAGCTGCAGTGGTTGAGAATAACGGCTCTTTTCAGGGCAGCCAACAGTTCGTTTTCTGGAATCCGCCACTTTATCTGAATAATAAGGGATCTACACTCAGGAGAAGCAGCTTTTCCGAAGCTTCTTCACTTTTTGCAAAGGCTGTGCAGGCAGGACTTCAGACCCTGGCCTTTACCCGGTCCAGACAGGGAGTTGAGAGGATGTATAAAAGTTGCCAGGAACTTTTGAGGAGCAGAAATCTCTTTCCTGCAATCTGTTCGTACAGGAGCGGCTATTTTGACAGGGAAAGGGAAGAAATCGAAAAGAAAATGAATTCAGGGGAACTTCGAGGGGTTATTTCCACAAATGCGCTTGAACTTGGGATAGATATAGGAGGGCTTGATGCCTGCATTCTTGACGGCTACCCAGGAACAGTAATGAGTGCCAGACAACAGGCAGGCAGAGCAGGCAGGAGTGGAAATGAAAGCCTAGTAGTCCTTGTAGCAGGCACAAACGCCCTTGACCAGTATTATATGAGAAACCCTGCCGACTTTTTTACAAGAAGCAGTGAAAATGCGGTGCTTAACCCCAAAAATCCATATATCCTTGCAGGGCACCTGCTATGTGCCGCAAAAGAAATTCCCCTGCGGGCGTCTGATGAGAAATACTTCGGGAAGGGGTATTCAAGAGTCGTAGAACTTCTTGAAGCCGAAGGCCTGCTTGCAGGTGGCGATCTGAAATATTCGACGGATCCATTTCCGTACAAACACGTCTCTCTTCGGGGAATTGACAATAATACTTACTCGCTCCTCGCTTTTGAAGAGGAAAAACGCTTCCCTATAGAAAAAGATATTGAGGAAACCCTTGCCTTCAGGGAGTGCCATCCCGGGGCGGTTTATATGCACAGGGGAGAAACCTACTACATAAACAGGATCGACCATGAAAAGAAGGAAATCCAGGCCGTAAAGACGCGTGATACCTATTATACAAAACCCATGATCGACTCGTCTGTGATTGTGCAGGAGACCTATGCGGTAAAGCCGCTTTTGCACGCGTCGGAGATCGAAGTCGGACTTGGGGAAGTCGAGGTAACGGACAGGGTTATAGGTTACAGAAAAATCCAGACCCAGAGCAATGATGTAATGAGCGTACACTCCCTTGAAATGCCCCTGGTCAGCCTTCAGACAATGGCTCTTTGGCTTAAGCTTCCGGATAGCCTGCAGGAACTGGTAGGAGAGCATAAACTGGATTTTGCAGGCGGGATTCATGCTATCGAGCACGCAATGATTTCAATGTATCCCCTTCATCTGCTTGTGGACAGGAGTGATGTAGGCGGAATTTCTACGCCTTCCCATCCTGACCTTGGAGGCAAAAGCGGGATATTCGTTTATGACGGACACAGGGGCGGAGTAGGGTATGCCGAAAAAGGTTATGACCTGATTGAACAGGTACTTGACGGCACCCTGAAATCAATCGAGAGCTGTCCCTGTGAAAGCGGCTGCCCAAGCTGTATTCAGTCCCCAAAGTGCGGAAACAATAACGAACCCCTGGACAAACACGCTGCAATTATGCTACTGCACGAACTCCTTGGAAAAGCTCTTTATGTTCCGCCGGAGAGAAAAGAAAAGCACCTCTCCGAAATCCGGGATTCCAAACCAATTCCCGAAAAAAGGAGAACAGAAGATGCTCTAAGCAGGGTAAGACGCCAGCTCAGGCGGGAAACCATAAAACAAGAAGTTCCAGTAGCGCAGGAGAAAAAAGAAAAAACCTTCATTGCCACGGACGAAAACGGAGGAATGATCGGAGTAATCTCTGCCCCTGCCCCCGAAAAGGCTGCCGCAAAAACCTTTCACCAGAAGTTCCGAGGAAAAAAAGAACCTACAAGGGAGAAACCCCTTGAGATTCGCATCCGAGACCTTGGAGCGGGCAGTGATTATAACTTCCGGCTCTGGATTGAAATCTCCGAAAATAAAGAAAACGAAGCCGTTAACGGAAAAGATGGAAAAAAGGTTGTGAAAAAACTGATTATCAGGAAAGTGAACTGAAAAAAGGGAACGGAACCGGCTATAAGGGAAATAAATAGAGAAAAGAAAAAAATCAGCATTGTCTACCGAATTTACTCAAATAAGGCGAAAAAGTTTGTTGAAAGGGTTTGCTTTATCAAGTTTAAAATATTGAAGGTTAAAAGCATATCGATTTATCAGTTCAACCGAGTAAGTCCTAGTATAACAAAAATAGCGACTTCCTCATTGATTTTGCTCAATATCCATCGCCTAAAAAAAGTGTTTTAGTACCTTAGAACATGTGCAGAGTTTCGATATATCAGGTTTCTGTACTTCATGTTCCAGACATAGCAGGTAACAGATTACCATTCAGCGGTCTGGCAATCCAAGCCCTGTGTTACTTCTTCCTGAACTTCCACCCTCCATATAGGCAGGTCAAGCCTCCCAATAAACTAAAGCCTGGAGT
>JAMXLQ010000181.1 GCA_024280975.1 Methanosarcina sp. | reverse complement strand
CATTTCACCTGCCCCAAATGCGGAAACACTACCTACGAAATAGGCGAGATCCGCACCACAGGCGGCTTTCTCAGTAAACTCTTCGATGTCCAGAACAAGAGATTCACTCATGTCACCTGCAAGCGCTGTAAATACACCGAATTCTTCCAGGCCGACAGCAGCATGCTTGGAAATATTTTCGACCTGTTCATCTCGTAATGAGCCGATACAGAATTTTTAGCTAAAATAACTTTTTTTCTCTTTTTTTCAGTCTTTTGATTGCTTATTAACCGGGGTTGGAGAGTAGCGTCTTTAATGGAGCTTTTTCACTCTCGACGAAGGAGAGCGGCGTTTTGGTGGATTTAATTCGAGAAAAAGAATAAGTGAGAATGCAATAAATGGAAAAATTTGAACTACTTATCTGAGACTTGCTTGCCTTAATTGAAATTGATTTTTAATCCTTCGGGATATTCCTCCTAATTAGATCTGTGCTGGTTCAATGTAAGTCGCTAGTGATTCTTCATACCTTTGTTTTGCCTCTTCAATATGCTCCATATCTGAAAAAATTCCTATATTTAAAGTGTTATTGCTACATCTAATTTGTATACTACGTTTTCAGGATCGTTTTTTAATAATTTGATGTTTATTGATTTCTAAAGAGGGTATTTGGAAAAAGGTAAATAACGTGAATAGAGAAATGAAATAAGAGATAGAGTGTCAGGGGAAGGGTAGGATCGAGATTTCTAAAATTCGAAAACGAGAAAAAATATACCTCATACTTATGAGTATCTTTCTCGCAGTTATCCTCTTTTATACCTTCTATATAGGCCAGCTTTTCTGGGGTATAGTTATTGATATTCTCATTCTGAGGCTTTATTTCCTCATGAAAAGGGAAAGGAGTTACTTCAGGGAATGTTATCTGGATGAAAAAGGAGCCGGGACTCCGCAAGATCCCCAAATAAAGAGGAAAGTCAGGCTTGTAAATATTCTTATTACCCTCTTCGCGCTTGTACTAGTTATTTATTCATACTTTACTTTCCAGTTTGTCTCAGGGATTGTTGCAGGCCTGCTGGTTTTGCTTTATATACACATGCTGCTGTTCTCAGAAGATAACCTCTAACTTAAAGTTTTTCTAGCTCTTCCAGTTTTTTAAGTCTATCACGGGTTAAAGCAATGGCTCCTTTGATATTCCCATTTTCAGGCTGCTGGGCGAGAACATTTTCCTGCATGTTAAGAGCTCTTTCAAGGCTTTGTTTTGCCGTATCAGATTTTTCCGGGCCCTGCTGGATTAGACAGTTTCCAAACTGGCTGAGTGCGACTGCAAGTTCGGCCTGATAGCCCAGATTGTCAAGTTTTTCTTCAAACAGTTTTCCATAAAGCTCAATCGCTTGGCTGAGGACTTCGCATGCTTCTTCAAGAGAACCTATGTCCGTAAGAAGAGCTGCATAATTATTCAGGTTCTCACCGGCAGCAGATCGGAAGACTGCATTTTCAGGCTCTTTCGCCAGGAGGTTTGCATAAGTTTCACGGGCGCGGGTATAATATTCGGCAGCTTGCGAATTTTCGCCTTTCATTTTGAGAAGATTTCCGGTATTGCTCAGGGTTGTGCCCATATAGTGCTGGTAATCGATGTTTTCAGGATCAGTTTTAAGGAGTTCTGAACCTGCATCGAGCGCTTTTTCGTAGGTTTCGAAGGCTTCATCATATTTTGACTCAGTATAAAAGATGCCTCCACGCATAAAAAGAATATAATATACAGCGTCAGTGGCTTTTGCTTTCCTTGCCGAGTCTTCCGCTTTATCCAGGGTTTCAAGGGCTTTATCCAGTTTGCCTTTCTTGATCTGAGTTACAGCACTGTGTATTTGTTTCAGAAGGAGAAGATTTCTTACCTTACTTCTGGACATAAGAGAAAAAAGTCTCTTATTTTTTTAAATAGCTGTCGATGTCGGTTTATGGGTATCGAAAACACAGCTTTGAATTAGCTCTGAATTCACTCTAAATTCACACTAAGTTGACTCTGACTAGTCTGGATCAGCTCTTAATCGGTCTGAATCATCTTGAATCATTTTTGAATCATCTTTGAGTCATCTCTTAATAATCTCTAAAACAGTCTTGAACTTTATGATCCAGCTCTGAACTGGTTTTAAATTAGCAAGCAATGCTCAATGTATATATAGGGGAGATATCATAAAAGAATTGAAACTATTAAACATCGATTTGAAAATTAGTTTTCTATCGGCGTCTTCGAGCCAAGTGCGCGACTAGCAAATAGTATATAACGAAAGGCTTCTATATTGTATCTATAGTCATAGGTTAATTATATATACGGTAAGTTTATATAAGTAACCAAAGTATGGATGGGGTTATAGTAACTTCAGGAGCTCGTTATTGTGACATCCACTTTTGACAATCATTTTATCACTAAATGTTATTTTTTTAAAACGTCAAATATATATATCGATCAGTAACGTCTATTCAATAACGTTCGAATATGTGAGCTAACTATGGTATATAATAATAATCAGAACATAGACGAGTCTTCGGGGAAGATAGACGAACCTGTTCAAAATACAGGTGAGTCAATCCAGGATGTAGACAAGTCTGCGGCCGATCAGAAGAAGGATGAGTCCGGTAGGGGTACGACTGGGCCTGAATCCAATCAAATTAAGGCCGAGTCTGAGTCCGATCAAGATACGTATGAAGATGTTGACATCGGCTTTTCGTTTGAAAACACTTCTAATATAGATGTACCCAAACTTCTTATCGACCAGGTGCTGGGGCAGGAGCATGCCGTAGAAGTCGTAAAAAAAGCGGCCGGCCAAAGACGGCATATTATGATGATAGGAACTCCAGGAACAGGGAAATCTTTGCTTGCAAAAGCAATGGCAGAACTTCTTCCTAAAGAAGAGCTTAAAGATATTCTTGTATATCCTAATATGGAAGACCTGAACAACCCTAAAATCAGGGAGGTTCCCGCCGGAAAGGGCAGAGAAATCGTCATGGCTCACAAGATGGAGGCAAGGAAGAAAGCCCAGGCCAGAAATATGCTCATGATGCTTTTTGTTGTGGGTATTATAATCTACTCTTATTTTGTTGGTCAATTACTCTGGGGCATTATTGCAGGCATTATGATTCTTATGCTAACCCGCCAGTTCTTGCCTAAAGAAGAAATGATGATCCCGAAATTGGCGGTTTCAAATTATGACAAAGAACATGCACCCTATATCGATGCAACCGGAGCTCACGCAGGAGCTCTGCTCGGAGATGTAAGGCACGATCCGTTCCAGTCAGGCGGACTTGAGACTCCTGCTCACGATAGGGTGGAGGCCGGAGACATCCACAAGGCCCACAAAGGTGTGCTCTTTATTGATGAAATCAACACTCTTAGGCTGGAATCCCAGCAGAGTCTCTTGACTGCGCTTCAGGAAAAAGAATATCCCATTACCGGACAGTCTGAGAGAAGTTCAGGCGCTCTCGTTAAGACCGAGCCTGTACCCTGTGACTTTATTATGGTTTCTGCAGGGAACCTCGACGCCGTGCAGAAAATGCATCCTGCGCTCAGGTCAAGAATAAAAGGTTACGGTTACGAAGTCTACATGCAGGATTCCATGGAAGACACTCCTGAGAACCGGAAGAAAATGGTCCGTTTCGTTGCTCAGGAAGTCGTTAGGGATGGACATATTCCTCACTTCGATGAAGGTGCAGTGGAAGAAGTGATAAGGGAAGCCAGAAGACGGGCAGGTAGGAAAGGGCACCTTACTCTGAAGCTCCGTGACCTTGGTGGACTTGTACGTGTAGCAGGAGACGTTGCCCATTCTGAAGGCGCCTCATTAACAACCGCAGATCACGTGCTTGCGGCAAAAAGAATCGCAAGATCTATTGAGCAGCAGCTTGCAGACAGTTATCTAGAACACCGCAAAGAATACGAATCCTTCCTCAGAAAAGGTTCTGCTGTGGGCAGGGTTAACGGACTTGCAGTTATGGGTGGAGACTCAGGGATTGTGCTCCCTATAGTGTCCGAAGTCACCCCTGCAATTTCTGGAGCTGAAGGCCGAATTATAGCAACAGGCAAACTTAAAACGATTGCAAAGGAAGCAGTGCAAAACGTCTCTGCTGTGATTAAGAACATGACCGGTACGGATATCTCCAGACACGATGTCCATATCCAGTTCGTAGGAACTTACGAAGGTGTGGAAGGAGACAGTGCATCGGTTTCCATTGCAACAGCTGTAATATCTGCCATCGAAAAGATTCCTGTGGACCAGACTGTAGCTATGACAGGTTCCCTTTCAGT
>JAMXLQ010000180.1 GCA_024280975.1 Methanosarcina sp. | reverse complement strand
TTGGCATATTTATAGCCGCTAAGATTATTTATTTTACAGTGTCAATTTATAAAAGGAGAGGCAAGTGTGATTAACAGTTCAAAAAAGAAATTTAAATTAATACTTATATTGTTAGTAATTTCGGTATTCGGACTTGGCTGCATTGGAGAGGCACTAACTGATTATAATCTAAAGTATAACTTTGATGTAGGTGATAAATTCGAGTAGTGTGCCTATTTTTCTGTAAATTTGCCTCGTAGTTTACTTATAGGTTCCATAGAAAAAACTTATGGATATTCAAAAGTTTCAAATTTCTGAATAATTACAAAATACCTCCAATATGCAGAATCAATGCAATTTTTTTGAAAAACGTAATACCAAAAATGTAATTCCTATATTATAGCTTGATTTTTATAACGAAAATTGCCCCTTCTAGGCTTAATTTCCTACAATTGCCTATGTGTTTGTTTTCTCGATCATTACACATTGTATAGGAATATGCTTGTTTCCTTCTGTGAGTGTCTTATAAAATGCAAAAAAACTTTAAGAAACACATATGCACTTTTCTCAGGTTCTGCTGATATCGATTTAAATAAGTGTTACTAATGGAAATATAAGCCTTTATGAAAAATGGACTATGACAGTTATAGATTCCTTAAGTCAATTGGAGTTTAGTTAAATCAGTCTTTAATTATTCTAGTAGATATTATAATTCCTAAAGCACAACCTATGATACCTGAAAACACAATAAAAATTTTTTCATATAAATCTGTCGCAGAGTCAACAGACATTGTTACATTTGTTCCATTTGCATATTCCACTGTATGAGAATAGGAAGTTGGCACAAATCGTGCAAAAAAAATGTAGTATATAAATATAGTTGAGACAATAAATATAACAATAAATAAAATCAATTTTTCGATTATTTTTTTCTGGTCAATGTTCATATATATAAATTGCCATTAGGCGTTATATATCTTTAGTATATTTTATTAGCAGTTGGAACTTAGCCCTATTCGAAGAGTAGAGATACTGTGTAGTCTACGGGGTCTTGGATAAATTTTCGATATTCGGTGATGTCTATAAGGAGATCAAACCTCATCAATTACGTTACTAAACCCGTCGCTGGATAGCCTGTCTACCCACTGATATTCGATCCATTAGAACTGATTAATATTAACCTTAAAAAAAGAAGAATGGAAACTGACTTTTCAGCCTAAATAAGATGGCATCCTTATTGCAGTAATTTCTGTATGACGGCTGGTTTCGTTTACAACGTGAGTCGTTTTATTTTCATAATAATCATAAGCATATTGGCTGCCCAATACATCAGAATTGTGACTCCCAAAAGGTATATCCTGTCCCAAGATAGCCCGGACTTTTACATAGCCTGTGCCACTTACATTTGCTAATAGTAAATTATCGTACCGACCCATATATTTATCAGGCCACTCCGTTACGTCATTATTTGCATTCAAAATTATCTTGAAAGATGTTTCTCCTCCTTTTAGATTATCGCTTAAGTAGACGTAGGTATCATATGTCGGATATGAGGCATACCTAGTGTAGTCTCCGTAAGGGATCGTAGAATTGTTTGAAACGTTTTCAATCGGGAATAATATAGGGCTTCCATTATTTATGGGATTAAAAATATCAAAATAATCTGCAACAAAGCTGCCACCAAAATGAATATCTTCGAGCCTAGTCTCATTTGTCCTGAATCCGAGCATATAGCCTTTGTCGGTTTCTGCAATGAAAGTCGTCCAATTCCCAATTATCTCTTTGTTATCGAAAAGTTCAGCTATATTTTGATAATGATAATAGGGGCCACTGCGATCTGGTTCAGGCCAATTAAAAAATATGTGCAATAACTTCTGTGTACGAGTATCTTTCTGAGTAGCTGGAGTAAAAAATTTTCCTTCCTTAGATGCGGGTATAGGAATCATTATCATGGTTGTTCCATTTACTTCCCTTCCTGAAAGGCCTGTCACTTCAACATCATACCTACAGTAGTATCTAGTAGCGTCCTCCCTCCAATCTTTTAAATCCATGCAAACAGCATAGGCAAATATGCCTATAATTAAAAAAACAAAAAAGATAGGAATGAGCAGCAGATTTCTTTTTCTCACTTTATCCCGCCTAGTATTTTTAAGTAGCTGGATTACATATGTTCTTCATGTAGAGTTCATATATAGGGATTTGTTTGCGTTACTAAAGCTGTCACTGGATAGCCTGTCTACCCACTGATTTGAAAAGTTATGTTTGAACTCTATAATTACTTTTTATTAATTTTCTATAAGTATTTTGGCCAAACTCTCTAACAATATTAGAGAAAAGGAAATTTACAGACTTGAAATAGGAAAACAAAAATCGATTAGGATTTTTAGACAGAACTTACTTATAGGATAATCACTACCGGCTGTTTCTTACCTAAGCCTTAGATTTCGAGTTAACCTATTGAAAGTGTAAGCTGTATGCTTTCTAAAAGAGGGAAACAGGAAGTCAATTTATAACTCACACCACATATAGACTAAACAATAATTTTGAAACTAGCATAACATATCATATTTTCAGAAAATTAATCGAAAGATCATTAGTACAATTGATACTATATGCTATTGTAATAGTTTCTAAATTCTATAAAAGTAAATAACTAAAAATTTAAAAAAATATAGACTGAAAAAATAAAAATTTCTATTTCTTCTGTTTATTCTGCTCCATAATTAACCGGACTGTTTGCCTATGGAGGGTTAAAACGAAATCACTCAAAGTGCCGAAGATAAACATCTGAAGGCCGAATATGATCAGTAGGGTTGTAAGAATAGTAAGCGGGATATGATCGATTCCCCTGAACCACTCGGCTACAACAAAGGCTCCTGTGAACAGGCCTGCCATGATTAAGATGAAACCTATAATTCCAAAGTAAAACATGGGATTATGCATTTTTGCAAGCTTGTAGATAGTAGACCCGATTCTGAACCCATCTTTTACTGGATTTAGCTTGGTTGAGCCTTTTTCACTTCTTGGAAGATAAGTTATAGGGACTTCTTCAACCCTCTGTTTTTTAAGAATACATTCCACAGAAATTTCAGTCTCGATTTCGAAACCTGTCTTATTAAGTTCAAGTTCCTTTACACTTTCAAGTGTAAACGCACGGTAACCTGAGAGGATATCTTTTAACTTCACGCCATATGCAACGTCAAAAAACATATTTATCAAATGGTTGCCCACAAGATTGAGCCTCGTAAAAGCTCCTTGGGAGTATTTTTCCAACCGGTTACCTATAACGTGGTCGGCACGGTCTTCCAGAATAGGCTTAATGAGGGAATGGGCATCCCGGGCAAGATACGTTCCGTCGCCATCAACCATTATTACGTAGGGGCTCTTTATAAGCCCGAAAGCCTGAATCATTGCCTGCCCTTTACCTTTTCCGGTTTGCATGACAACTCTTGCGCCTTCAGCTTCTGCAATTTTCCCTGTGCCGTCTTTGCTGTTTCCATCAATTACAAAAATATTGGAAAAGCCTTCCTGCCTGAAGTCCTTAATAAGCTGCCCTATTGTTGCAGCTTCATTCAAAGTTGGAATAAGAATGCAAATATCTGCGCTGTTCACATCTCACACATATCCTTTGCCGGAACCTCTACGCACACCGCAGAATCCGTTTTATTGTATAATATTAGTTCCTTTACTTCCAGAAAATGGGTATATTAATATATTGAGGGTTCTTACAAAAGTCCCATGTTGTCGAGCTGCTGGCGGACGACTTCGACGCCTCTCTCACAATCTTCAGGGGACTTGCCGCCTGTAACTACCAGTTTTCCGGAGCTGAAAATAAGCACAACTACTTTGGGTTCATCAATTCTATATACAAGGCCAGGGAACTGCTCAGGCTCATATTCAATGTTTTCAAGTCCAAGCCCTATTGCAATCGCATTGAGGTTCAAAATAGTATGCAGGTCTGCGGAAGCAACAATATTCTGGACAGTAATCTGGGGGTTTTCTATGGTCTTAATCCCAATACTGTTCAGCTTTCTCGCCATGTTCCCTATAACTGTATGTACATCGTCAACGTTTTTTGCCCCTGTACAGACAACCTTACCGGAAGTAAAGACCAGGAATGCAGCTTTAGGATCTGAAACCCTGTAAACGAGCCCAGGGAACTTCTGTTTGTTGTACTCAGCTCCTTCGAACTCGGATTCGATAACAGTTAAGTCGAATTCTTCAGCGAGTTTTGTGGATGCAACCACATTTTCGATCTTGATGCTAGATTCGCTCATTAGTCAACCCTCAGTATATAAAGCAAAGGTAATATTCTCTAACCAGTATATAAAGCTATAGTTAAATACCCTATATACTATATAAATGCTTTATATATTGAATATAAATGCGACAGAAAAACTTAAATTCAAGGCGCTCCTGATTAAAAAGAAATTAGTATAGATAGGTGAAATTATATTCCTTTTCAGGTTCTTCAATCTTTAAATTTCTTAAGCCCTTCAAGAATGGAGTCATACTTTGTACAGACTCTCTGGAGAAGCTCGCCCTCAACAGTGCGGTGTGTGGGTATAAGGATCTGAGCTCCTTTCTCAATCTTAACTCCACTTTTCGAAGTTCCATAATCAGGTGCAATAAAGACTCCCTCTGCAGAAATTCCTAGGGAAAGATCGTTTACGATTCTTGAGACCATTTCAGTTGCCGGCTTGACCTTCGTCTCAATAAGAACTGCAGAAGAGACATATTTTTCTCTTGTCTCTCTGATTTTCTTAATACTATTCTCTACTATTTTGGAGTCCACTTCATCGGGAAGTTCCTCAGCAAGTAAAGCAATAGCTTCTATAAGATCTTCAAAAGTTGTTGAACGAACCTCTAAGATTTCTCCATCGCAATACTGCCTTACAGTCTCGGAGTAACCAGCCGAGATCACAGCAACATCTGCCTCAAGCAGGCGGGAAATTTCTTCCTTTGAGGGTGAGTAGGCATTGGCTATAAAGTATTCCCTGATCCCGCACATGTTCATAAGAGACTCATACATGGGAGTCACGGCAATAGTCTTCTTTCCAATCCAGAGGTTGATCTCACTCTGCCCTCCCTGAGATCTCAAAAGTTCAAGAATTTTCTCTTTTATGGCTTTTGGGTCATTTCTTTTAAGTCCAAAATAATCTGCAAAAAGAGGAGTTGTGGAGAGCTGTCTGCTTCTACCACAAGGCACAGACTCCACAAAGCCTCGTTCTATAAGATCTTTTATGTGGTCATAAGCCCCACTCCCTCTCATCTCAATAAGATCTGACTGGAGCAAAGGCTGATGATAAGCAATCATGGAAAGGGTACGAAGTTTCGGAGCTGAAAGCTCTTTTGGGGCAACTTCCCGCATAAGCTCAGAATATTCAGGCTTGACCTGCATGACATACCTTTCTCCAAGATCAAGAATCTCTATCCCAGATCTTCGGGAAGAATAAGCTTCTGCCAGTTTCTGTACTGCCGAAAGGACGGTTTTTTTGGGTTTTCCTGTGATTTTCGTAAGCTTTTCGAGGCTTACTGCCCTGCCAGCAGCAAAAAGTGCGGCTTCGATAATCTCAAGCTCACTCATAAATCTCACTTCCAGAAAAAGAATAAAAACATTCTTTAATCAGGTTAATTCGTAATCGTATGGATTTAGTAATTAGATGAATTTAATAATTGGACGGGATTTAGTACTAGGATGGCTTAATAATCTGAAGGATTTTATCAATGAATTATTACAGGCTTTTGTTAAAACTAATCTCTTAGGGTGCAAAGAATACTCAAAATATAAGAGTAATTAAGGCAAGGTTATCTCAGGTTCTTTATCCGGATTCTCGTGTGAAGAGATCTCTTCTGTAGAATCTAATCTCAACGAGTCTTTAATTTTGGATTTTGAAAGTTTGGCTTTTGATTCTAGCACCATCTCACGGAAAAGGGCTGGATTTGCTTCTGTAGGAAAACCGGATTCTTCTCCTGGATAGATATATAATTCCTCAAAAAGTTCGTTCTGGAAAAGCCAGATCTTCCTGTTTGAGGCAAGGAATAGGAGAGAGAGATAATCCATAATTCTATCTTCACTTGTTTTCATGAAACTGGAAAAGACTACTACAGGCTGCTCTGTAAATAGTTCGGTAAGCCTTTCCCATATTATTGCCAGCCGCGAGCTAATGGCTTCTTCGTGAGCAATTCCCAGAACGTCTCCGGTAGTAAGTTTAGGACGAATACTGGATTCTTCTGAAGCCCGGCTAGCTTTTTTTTCATTCTTTCTTGAGAGGCTTTTTTCGGCTTTCTTGAGTTCAATAATTAATTCATTAAGTGTAACGGGCCTTGTGGAAATCCGCCTGACAGGAAGCTTCGGAATAGGAAATTCCTCAGGCTCAGGAAAATCGGGATCATCAGAAAAATCAGGATCAAAATCGTCAATTTCTTCCTCCTCTACTTCGAAGATTTCTGAGGATTTCATACGCAGGAGAATCGCAGAATAAAGAAGTGTCCTTGAAGAAATTCTAAGGTCCATCTGCTTGAGCTCTTCTACCCTTCCCAAAAAACTGTCAGTTAACTGTACTATATCTATATCCCAGGGATCGATTTTTCCACCCCGTACGAGCTCCACTAATATACCCAAGGGCTCAGAGGTTTCAAACTCCGAAATATCAAGCAGGTTCCAATCAATTCCAAGGTACGAAAGAGTTGTTGACAGCCCATAGGTTTCATGGTCTGTTAAAAAAGAGTCATTTTCATTGGATTCGTGAACTACGCGAGCTTGAAGTTGCGGAATTTCAAGTGCTGCTCCCACGTTGTTAGAAAGTTCAGTCATTAAGCTTCACCCCAGTAATGCTCGTGAGGTTATTCTCCTGCATTGTAACCCCTATTGTCCTTGTTGCGGCCTGAATCATCGGTTTTCTTAAGGAAACAACAATAAACTGAACTTTTGACCCTGAGATTTTAACGCGCCTTGAAACTCTTTCTACATTCCAGCCGTCCAGAAACATATCAATTTCATCAAAAGCATAAAAGGGTGCAGGACGGTATTGTTGGATCGCAAAAATGAAAGCAAGTGCTGTAAGGCTTTTTTCTCCTCCTGACATTGCTTCGATCCTCTGGAGAGTTTTTTCCTTGGGCTGTGCCCGAAGAGTCATCCCTCCTGCAAAAGGGTCCTCAGGATCTTCAAGCAGGAGTTCACCCATGCCGTCGGAAAGCTCATGGAAAATCTCCTTGAAGTTGGAGTTGATGCTTGTATAAGCTTCCATAAAAGCATCCCGCTTTAACTGCTCATACTGGTCAATGCGCTCAAGGAGCTGCTCTCTCTCAGTAAAAAGAGTATCCCGTTTTCCCTGCAAATCCGAAAGCCTTAATTCAACCTCATTATATTCATCAATTGCTCGCATGTTTACGGGTTCTAGCTGCCTGAGAGCTCCATCGATTGCCTGAATCCGCATGTAAACAGTTTCGTAATTTGGAACTTCATCAGTCTCCTCTATGCCTCTTTTAAGGATTTCTTCAACAAACTGTTTTTCCTGGTCAAAAAGCGCATTTTTCGTAGCTGTGAGCGTGAGCATCTGCTGTTTTGCCTTTTCAAGCGTAGTCGAGGCGATACTTACTCTGCGCTTGACCGCATTATGTTCGGCTTGGACTTTATCCCGCTCTTGCTGAAGCCCTATAAGTTCATCAGAAAGTTCAATTTCCCTGGCTTTCTTTTCTTCGAGTCTTATTTCAAATTCTTTTATTTTTATCCTCAGAGAGTTAACTTTCTCCAGTCTTGAGGCCTTCTTCTCATCAAGCTCCCGGATAAGTTCCTTTGCTTCGGCAATTTTCTGTTCTGCATATTCTTTTTCAAGTTGCAAGGCATTCAGGGTAGCTTCAGTATCTCGGATTCGACCGTCAAGCCGGCGGAGTTCCTCATCAACGAATTCTATCTTTTTATTGATTTCAGGCAGAGGAGAGTCCGCAAGTTTTGCTTCCAGTCCAGAAATCTGTACTTCAAGTTCGGAAATGGCTTCCTCTTCCTCGGTTTTTTCTGCAATTACCCGGTCCATTTCAGCCCTGAGTTCGGTTCTGGACTCTTCAATTGCTTTGAGGTCAGCCTGTTTTGCCTCAAGAAGTTCAGCAAGTTTTGCTTCTCTGCCTGCAATTTCCTCAAGCTGGCGCTCCTTTCGTGAAATAGTAGCTTCACAGTCCCGAATTTTCCGGCTCAACTCAAAAAGATGGCTTTCAATGCTGTCCTGTTTGCTTATAGCTGCATTCCGGCTTGCATCCAGGGATTTAATTTCCTCTGCAAGTTCCTGCAGTTTATCTTTCTCCGCAGCCGCAAAAGAAATTCCTGATTTAGAGGAGACTGACCCTCCTACCATTGCTCCGCTCTTTTCTAGAAGTTCGCCTTCAAGAGTTACCATTCTTGCCTTTCCCATGAGGCGGCGGGCATTTGCCAGGTTTTCCATTACAAGAGTATCCTGAAAGACATACCAGAAGGCAAGCTCAAAATTGGGATCAAATTCGATAAGGTCAATTGCGTACCCTATTACTCCGTTTTCATAACTCAGGTTTTCAAGCCGTCTGGATTCTTTCATTTTGTTGAGGGGAAGAAAGGTAGCTCGCCCTCCTTTTCTGCGCTTCAAGTATTCGATTGCTTCAGCTGCATCAGCATCTGTATCCACAACAATCGCTTGCATCCGGTTTCCGGCCGCAATCTCCAGAGCTGTTGAGTATTGTTTGTCAACTTTTCCAAGCTGGGCAATAGTTCCATGAATTCCAAAAAGGTCTTCCTGCCTTGCAGCCCCTATAACCATCTCTACAGCCCTAGAATAGCCTCCTCCCTGCTCAGAAGCCCGTACTCTTGCTTCCGTAATTGCATACTCCTGCTGAAGACCGTGAAGCCTGTTCTCAAGTTTCCTGATATCTTCCTTTATCCTGAAATGGCTGCTTTCGATGTCATCACGGTCTCGGATAAGGGATTCCAGGTTTTCGGAAAGTTTTTCAAGCTCATACCTGACAGAAAGCGTATCACTGTCAGAAGTAGCAACCGCTGCTTCGGCATCCCTGATCTGGTTTTCTATCTCCCGAAGTTCCAAAGATTTTCTCCGAAGGGTATCAAGGAGCCGATCCTCGGTTCGGATTAGCTCGTTTTTCTCGTTTTTTGCATCCTCAAGATTCTTCCTGGCAGCCATGAGCTCGTCCCGTGTAGCAGCAAATTTTGCATCCACATCCGCAATCCTGCTCTGAAGCAGCATGCGCTCGGTTTTGCGCTCGGAAAGTTCTGAGGAGATACTATCTTTTCTCAGGTTTTCAGCTTCAATTTTTTCTTCGAGCTCCTTTACTTTGCCCTTTGTAGAATCAATCTCTACAAAGGCTTTCCTGCGCCTTGAGTCAGCTTCTTCAAGCTCAGCTTCCGAAAGCTCGATACTGTCTACACAGCGAGAGATTTCTCCCTTAGTTTCTTCGATCTCCCTTTTAACCTGAAGCTGTTCATCTTCTCCTTTTTTTCGAATTTCAACAGAAAGCTTTTCCAGTGTTTCTTCAAGGCCCTGAAGTTCCTGCATTCTCTCGTCCAAGAGGAGCTTAACTTTTTCAAGGTGCTCTTCCTTGCCTGTAAGTTCCTTCTCAACATTCTGCAGCTCAGCTCTTGCATCCTTGAGCTTGGAAAGAAGGACATATCCTTCGAATTTGACTTTTTCAGCTTTAAGTGCCTGGTATTTTAATGCCTGGTCACGTTCCCCTGCCAATTTTCCTAGCTGGGTGCGCACTTCTTCAAGAATTATATCCACACGCTCGATTTGCTGTCTTACTATTTCCAGCTCTCCGAGTGCCTTTTGCTTGCGTTCGTCAAATTCTGCAACCCCTGCAATTTCATCGATAATCTTTCTTCTTTCCACAGAGGTCATGGAGATAATCTGCGTAATATCTCCCTGCATAACCACATTGTAACCTTCAGGCGTTACCCCGGCTTTTGCAATCTGGGAATGAATTTCTCCAAGACTTACGGCTTTTCCGTTGAAATAAAAATAGCTGTAATACCCGCTTTTTGTCCGCCGAATTTTTCTTGAGACTTCAACTTCGTCAAGTTCCAGAGGTAACTTGCGGTCAGAATTGTCAAAACGAATCGTAACCTGGGCAACATCAGGCTTTTTTGCTGGATCGCCATTGTAAATCAGATCAGTAAGTTTTTCAGCTCGAAGAGTTCGTGAGCTGGTGAGCCCCAGTGCAAAGAGAATCCCGTCTATTATGTTAGACATTCCACTCCCATTAGGGCCGGAAATCGTGGTAAAGTCGTTATAAAAGGAAATCTTTACTTTTTTTCCGAAGGACTTAAAGTTAACAAATTCAATCTCTTTTATATACACAGAATTCCTCTGTAATTTTACGTTTTTGAGAAAGTTTCTGTCTATTTAAGCCTCATCGTGCCCGAGAATTTTTTCGGCTGCATGTGATAATCTCAGCATCTTCATTTTCCCGCACGTCCACGGATTCTTCTATGAGATGTTTTTTCGAAGTTTTCTCAGCAATTATATATTCACACTTATAGTCATCTGCAGGTTGGGCTCTAGTAGGTTCTGTCCTAACAACAGAAGGCTGCTTTTGAGGAAACAACAGTCCTGGAGGCTGCTTTTTGGTTTCCGTTCTAATTGGTGGTCTCTGCCTGGCAAGTTCTTCTTTAATGTACGGCTGCTGTCTCATAGTGCCTTTAAGCCGTCTTTTATCGCCGCTCTCTGCAATAATATATTCACACTTCGTTTCAGCTTCTTCTCTGTCAAGCTCAGCTGGCTCGATCTCCCTGAACTTTAGCTGAATTTTCGCACCTGTGCCTGGCAGGGAGGCAGGAGCTTCCCTGAACTCACCAAGTCTGTATGCCGGTTTTTCGTTTCGGAATTCCGGTTCTTGTTTGGGCTTTTTGGAAAGAGGGGGAAGGTCCAAAGGGTCTTCTGGAAGAGCAAGAGTAATAGAAGATGGAACAACAGATGGTGGAGCAACCGGAACATTCTTTTTCGCATCCTCCAACTGTTTAGTAAGATTTCCAATTTGCGTTTCCAGTTTTTTTATAAGTGTTTTCTGGTCAAGTAATTCGCGGACTAATCCATCCTGAACGCCTTCAAGTTCTCTCAGCTTCCGTTCAGCCATTCCGGAATTATTTTCCCCGGATGCTTTCAGTTCCATTCTTAACTCATTAAGGATTGATGCTTTCAGTAAGGCAGGGTTAGGGATTCCCATAAGCTCTGTCCTGATTTCGGAGAGGACAAGATCCTTGATGGAGTCCTGATCGGAAACGTTTTCCATTTCGGTCCGCAGTTCGTTGAGAACCGAAACCTTAATCGATTTCTTGAGAGTTTCTAACTCTTCATAGGTTATCGATAGTCGCCTTTTAAGCGGTGTATTATGCACGTTCCTCTGTCCAGTTCTCATTAAAGTACCTCTCATAAATAAATTCGGGTTCTGATTTCCTGATTGCCTGGAGTCTTCTGGTAGCAAGGCAGATCAGCACAATTATAATTTAATTGGTTAGATCATAGGAATTTTAATAATATGTACAAAGTACATGTAATCTTACTTTATATATATATGGTAATCGATAGTATTTTTTCCGGCTTCATAGAATTCTCAATTAAAGAAAAATAAAAGCTATTCTATTAATCTTTGCCAAATTATTCTACAAAATCCAATTGAATATGCAGGAAAGTAGAGTAATAAGTTCTCAAAAATTGAAAGAGGATTTTTTGAGGGAAAAATATAGAATTTGGGGAAAAAGGAGAATAAAGAAAAATAGAAAGAACCGAATTAATTTCGGATAAATAATTTTCGATATATCTTATAATAAAAAACAACAAATAGGAGAGACTAAGGACCTCTCGCACTCTTTGCAAGTTGAATAAGGATAACATTTAAATTCAGAATAGATTCACGAGAACCCCAGAAATGAGGTTGATAATACTACAAAATAGGGGGAATGAAATCCAAGCTCAACTCTAAAATATAAAAAGTTAAAGAGTTGGATTTCAGTCAGGGTGGAAAATTTTAAGGGGAAGTGTTAGTTGATGGATGAAAAGGAATCCTTGAAATCGACCAGTACAATCTCCCTTGATTGGATTTTGGAGGATGTACAATCCATTTCCGCAGCAGTTTCGTTAACAACTGAACCGTGAGTTCCGGTACTCTCAAGGAAAAATTGAACCTCGTCAAGTTCAGGTTCGCGGAAATGATCCATTTCAATAATATCCATAATAACACTCAACACGTTTTTGTGTAAGTGATTGGTTATTCGGGTCATCGGGAATAAACACTATGTCCCAAATATTAATAATTTGCGGTAAAATTAGACTATTTTGAAAAGAGAGAAACAAGCTTATTAATATATAAATGTTACGCCTAAGATTGAGATATTTACTTTTCATAAAATGATCCTGAATGGTTAATAAAGAAAGATGAAAGCTTTTTGATGCAAGAAAATACAAGAAAAATCTGTAAAAGAGTAGGAATAAAAAGAAAATTCAAAGGAAAGAAGGCCCGAAAATCCGAATCAAAATACCCATCCCAAGAGCCAGCAATATAGTGAAAATAACTATCAAAGTCGTATCTTTTGTTCCAAGTTCGTGCTTCAGTACTGCAATTGTTGCTACACATGGCATATAAATTGTCGTAATTACAGCAAATTGGTACATTTGGACAGGTGTCATTACAGCTGCAAAATTGGCTGTACCTGCAAGTACGGCAAGAATCTGAAGCGCCATTTCCTTTCTGAGAATCCCAAAAACCAGAGCAGTTGCTGCAAACGCCGGAAGGCCTAACAGGCCCACAGATACAGGCTCTACAAAATTTTGGAAAACCGAAAGGAGGCCCAGAGCATTGGCAACCCCCAGAAAAGCGCTTCCAGCAAGCAAAAGCGGAAAAGCAATGTACAAAAATTCCCTGCTCTTCATCCATGTTTTCTTGAGAGTAGATTTCAATTCAGGCTTTCTTAGAGGGGTCATTTCCATGATGAAGCCACTTCTCTGACCTGGCAGACTCCTCCCTAGAATCAAACCCATACCAGCAATAATGAAAATCTCCAGGATATAAATTGAAACTGCAGGCCAGAAACCTACGAAAGTTCCCACAAGTCCCAGGATAATTACGGTCCTAGCAGAGCAGGGAATTAGAGATATAAGGAGGGATGCTATTCTCTTTTCCCGCTGCGTGCCAAGGGAATGCACTGCCATGATTGCAGGGACGTTACAGCCAAAGCCAAGAACCAGCGGGATCACAGCTCTTCCGTGAAGCCCAAGCTTATGCGTAAGGTTGTCCAGCAGAAAAGCTGCCCT
>JAMXLQ010000179.1 GCA_024280975.1 Methanosarcina sp. | reverse complement strand
TTAATCTATTTTAACTTTGTTTGTTAGAGCTATGAAAAGAATTGTAATTCTCGATTATGGGCTTGGAAACCTCCGCAGTGTCCAAAAGGGGCTCGAACACGTCGGATCCAGTCCCGCAATCTCCGGGGACCCTGAGGAGATTCTTGATGCAGATGGTTTAATTCTCCCGGGGGTTGGCGCTTTTGTGGATGCAATGAAGTGCCTTGACCCCATTAAAGGGATTATCGAAGAATATGCACGGTCAGGCAAGCCTATGCTCGGAATCTGCCTCGGGCAGCAGGTTCTCATGAGTTCTTCTGAGGAAGGAAAACTGACTGACGGGCTTAACCTTATTTCTGGCAAGGTACTGCGCTTTCCAAAGTCTGATCTAAAGGTACCTCACATTGGCTGGAACAATATTAAAATCAAGCAGGATCACCCTCTGTTTGAAGGCATTCCTGACAACTCCTTCGTATATTTCGTGCATTCCTATTATGTGGACACAGCGTCTGAAAACACCCTTGCAGCCTGTGATTATGGGCTGGATTTTTCGGCATCTGTAGTAAATTCAAAAGGCAATGTGATGGGCACTCAATTCCATCCTGAAAAAAGTGGAACCATTGGGTTGAAGATTCTGAAAAACTTTGTAGAAATGTGCTGAAAAGGTTTATCTAACTGAGAAGAGTTTAACTAAGATGATTCATTCAAGGAACTTGCTCCCGTGCCTGAAGTTTATTTTTCATTTTTATCTGGGCTTGTTCAGATTATTGAATTCTAGTTCCTAGGCATTTTATATTAAATTATCTGAAATCAACAGAACATTTGAAAATCAATAGATTGATACTTGAATGCCAAATACCTGCCCTGCATACCTTTAAGGGCAGAAAGATCCGCAAGAGATGGTTACTATGGATATAGAAGGCTATGCAAAACGGGCTCTCAGGGAGGACCCTTCAAACGAAGCAGGACTTGAGGCAAAACTGGCTTCAAGAATTCTTGAAATTAAGCATATAAGCCCAGAAAGGGCTCACGAAATAGCGGCTGCGGTTGTTTGTGAGGCAAAAGCAACACTTGATGTTAAAGGAGATGTGTTAAGCTCCACCCTCTCAGGCGTTTCAATGGGAGAATTCGGGGTAGGGTCCAGAGGCATAGGGGACTTTTACGTTCATTCTAAGCTTGGGGAAGTTATAGGTAAGACCGGTGCGGTTGTGGATAGCTCCCAGCTTGACGACTCAGGGGTTGTCAAAATCGGCGAAGATTACCGTGTGATCACGGTTGACGGTATTCATTCTCGCCTGAGCGACTTTCCTTTCCTCTCGGGCTTTCATGTAGCCCGGGCAGCTCTGCGTGATGTGTATGCTATGGGAGCCCGCCCCCTGGCAATGCTTTCCGATATTCACATAGCAGATGATGGAGACGTAGCAAAGATCTTCGACCATATTGCAGGAATAACCACAGTCTCGGAACTTACCGGAATACCTCTTATTACTGGAAGTACGCTTCGGATCGGAGGAGACATGGTTATAGGTGAACGCATGACAGGCGGCGTTGGGGCTGTAGGCATAACATCTTCTCTTACCTCACGAAACAGGACAGAAGTAGGAGACCTTATCCTTATGACCGAAGGAGCAGGCGGGGGTACGATTTCTACAACTGCGCTTTACTACGGGATGCATGACATTGTCGAGGAAACTATTAACATCCGTTTCCTCGAAGCCTGTGAGGCCCTGCTGCAGTCTGGCCTGTATAAAAAGGTCCATTCAATGACTGATGTTACAAATGGTGGAATCCGGGGTGATGCCAAAGAAATCTCAAAGACCGCAGGCGTAAAACTGGTCTTTGAAGAGGAAAAGATAAGGGCTCTTGTGAACCCAAAGGTGTTTTCAATGCTTGAGAGCCTGAAAGTTGACTATCTTGGAGTCTCTCTCGATGCTCTGCTTGTAATTGTCCCTCCCGCATACGTTGATGAAATCCTTGATACTGTTAGGGCTGCAGGTATTGAAATTGATGTTATAGGGCGTGTTGAGGAAGGAAGCGGGGCTGAAATTCTCTTAAATGGCGAACGCAGGGACTTTACACCAAGATTTAGAGAATCTGCCTACACACCTGTGAAAAAAGTCCACGGCGAAGAGAATCCCAGGGACTTTGAAGAAATGAGAGCAGCAATTGATAAGGCTGCGATTGAAGCTATTGAAAAGAAACAAAAAGTCCTCGAAAAAATAAGAAGTAAATAAAGCCTTTTAAAAAAAAGCTTTAGCGAAAAATTGTTTAAATTACTTAAATCAGGTTAGTTAAAGCCTTTTTAAAAAAACTTAGTGAAAATTGGGCAAATCAGGTTAAATCTTAAAATTAGTAACTACATAATCTAAAGTAAAGTCAAAAAGAGATTGAGCTGGAGAAGAGGGAATAATTACATTTTTCTTTTTACTAAGAGCGTTTCTCTTACTTTTCCAGTGATTTCAACCTCTTCCTTGGGTTCGATTTCCTCTTCTGAGCGAGCTTTCCAGTATTCGCCTTTATAGCGGACAAAGCCTGTTTTTTCAGGTCCCAGAGGGTCTATGGTTTGCGCAGTATCTCCTATAAACTCTCCGATGACCGGTTTTTTCTTTCTGATCTCGGTTACTTTGTAGATTGCAAAAACCAGGAACAGTCCGAAAACAATCGTGGGGGCAACAACTGTCAGGGCAAGAACCTTTCGAAATTCGGGGGTGTAAATGTTTTCGCTTCCCATGGGTACAAGGAGTATACTTCCTATTATAAGGCTGATGAGCCCTGCAAGCCCGAATATTCCAAATCCAGGTACCTTAATTTCAATAATCAGAAGCCCTATTCCTAAAAGAATGAGAAAGATTGCTCCGATGTTGACATTAAAGCCTGTGCCTATCAACCCGAGTGCTATTGAGATGATTCCGAAAACCTCTGCTCCGGCTCCTGGACTTGAGATCCCAAAAATTAGTCCATAAATTCCTAGGGTCAAAAGAAGGGAGGATATAATCGGGTTTGAAATAAGCCTTAAAAGGGAGAGAGAAAGGGGAGGTTCATAGTTTTCTATCTCTGCATTTTCGGTTTGCAGGATTTTTCCCTTTACCTGCTGCCCGTTAGTCTGTACTAGTAGGTTTGGGATAGAAGGAGCTACATATTCTATTACGCCGGCCTGCAGGGCTTCCTGCGCGTCAAGATTTTTGTTTTTCGTTATAACCTCTTCTGCAAAAGTCTCGTTTCTCCCATGCTTACTGGCTGTTGCAACCGAAAATTTGACAAGAGCGTTTATTATTTTCTCGTCTTCGATGGGTTTCGTCCCTTCTGCCGATATCTGAACGGGCTGAGCTGATCCTATAACCGTGAAAGGCGCCATTGCAGCAATATCCGTTCCCATAAGAATGAGAGTTCCGGCTGACCAGGCTCTCCCACTCTCAGGTACATACCCGATAACAGGCACGCTTGCATTCTCAATTGTGCTTATGATTGCTTGAGTTTCATCCAGTCCTCCGCCTGGGGTATTCAAGCTGATTACGAGAGCCTCAAAATTTTCGTTTTCGGCTTTTTGTATCGCGTCCGCTATAATATCGTCTGATGCTGGTGTAATCGCCTCGGATATTTCAAGCACAAGCACTTTCTGTTGAGGTCCTGCATTCACAGAGGGCATAGAAGCGGCTGTGAGGATTAAACACAGGAAGAAAATAAAGAAGAGATGGGGACCCCTTTCTACATACATGGTCATCGGTCCTTTCTTGCTTATCCATTTCCTTCATTTCTTTTTGCCATTATTATCCTTTTTAAGTTTCTTTTTGCTTTCATTGCTCTTTTCTGTCGGCAATAGCCTTAGATAAAGCTGCTATATTTCCGGTTTCAAGGGACTGGGACTGTGTAACTACTATGAGGTTCTTTTCCCTGGCAACCTCGGCTAAAGTTTGTAGTTCCCTCAATTTGATTGCTGCGGGAACTCCTTCATAGAGAGTTGCAGCCTCTTTCATTTTCTGCGCAGCCTGTGACTCTCCTTCCGCAAGGATAATTCTGGCACGCTTTTCCCTTTCGGCTTCAGCCTGTTTGGCAATTGCTCTCTTCATTGTATCAGGCAGGGAAACATCCCTGATTGTAACTCCTGTAACCTTGATCCCCCAAGGATCGGTATATGTGTCTAGAAGCTCCTGAATTTGTTTGTTGATATGTTCTCTTTCCGAAAGTAGCTCATCGAGTTCCATCTGCCCCATCACGTCTCTCAGGGTAGTCTGTGAAAGAGTAGAAGTTGCAAACATATAATTTTCAACCTGAGTTATGGCAGCTCCAGGTTCCACGACTTTGTAATAAACTACCGCATCCACTTCAACCGTGACATTATCCCTGGTGATTACGGCCTGTTTAGGTACATCGATTGCAACAACTCTCAGGTCTATTTTTATAGCTCTATCAACAATCGGGATTATCAGGAAAACCCCGGGGCCCTTCACGCCACTGAGGCGACCCAGCCTAAAAATGACTACTCTCTCATATTCGTTAACCATTTTTATTGATTGTGAGAGTATTAATATTACAACTAATAATACAGGAAGATATATTTGACTGGCAAAGATACTCATAATTTTTATGACCTCTTATTCCATTAATGTTTAAATTAGATTTAATAATAATTAAGTATTCTTTGTTAGAAAATTAATAATAAAAGTTTCTACAAAGTAAGTATTCATAATTCAAAAGCTTTGCACTCTGTACTCTAAATATCTGAAAAACTATATTGTTATTTATTATTAATCTCGACTCTAGATTCTCTATTGACTTCAGTTTTTCATATTCTAGAGCGATATCTGAGGAAGAAAATAAATGTCAGGCATGCAGATGTCTTATTATATGAATTATGAAAAGGCTGTCCAAGAGACTCATTTTGATAAATAATTGTCTCTGAAAATACTTATATTTGAAATATAGGAAATACAAAATAGGGAAAAAATGAGTTGCAGGGGAAGAAAGGACAAGAATAATATTGATTTTCGGCCTGGATAGGGTCGCAGCTAATCAGTGTATTTTTAAAGCTGATTACAAGAATGACAAACACTCTCAGGTTCAGGGATTTATTCTGAGCCGCAAACAGTAGAGCAAGAAAACGCAGGTTCGGAAGAACCATTGGTGTTGATATTAATGAGTAAGGAATGTCCAGACTGCCACGGACGTGGCTATGAAGTTGTTTCAACTGATATCTGCCCTCAGTGTAAAGGCAAAGGTAAATCAAAATCAATTGATTTTATGAAAATGTCAGAAAAAAATCTCGACAATATTTTAAAAAATGGCGCCGCATGTGAAAAATGTAAAGGCACTGGAAGTATTGAAGTAACCGCTCCCTGCAAGACCTGCACGGGACTAGGGAAAATATACACATGCAAGGCTTGTGGAGGGCGCATTGAAGATCCCCAGGATCCCGAGGAAGAATTATGCGACTCCTGTGCCCGTTCTCAATATGTTTATGCCCTTGATGAATCCTGCGACCTTAAGGATGTGGAGGCAGGAAAACTTTACCACGGGATAGTGAGCAGTAAAGCTTCTTTTGGAGTTTTTGTGGACCTTAATCCTCATGTAAGGGGGCTTATGCACTCCAGCAATGTCAGTGTTCCTCCTGAAGTTGGGGAAGCTGTGATCGTTCTGGTAAAAAGCATTAAAGCCGGAGGAAAGTTGGATCTCATCCCGAAAACTCTTAAAAAGTACGAAACTATTGAGCTTGAAAAGGAGCTTCCACTCAAGAATTCAGCTGAAATTGACTCAAGTATGAAGGGTAGGCTCCTCAGAATCGAAGGGGAAGTGATTCAGGTAAAGCAGACGAGTGGGCCCACTATTTTTACCATTAGCGATGAGGGAGGCTTTGTGCCCTGTGCAGCTTTTGAGAGTGCCGGGAAAAGATCCTATCCGCATATTGACGCAGGAATGATTGTTTCAATAACTGGAGAAGTGACTCTGCGAGATGACCAGATTCAGATCGAGGTCATGAGCATGAAATTGCTGACAGGGGAAAAAGAAGCAATTGTCAAGGGCAGAGTTGAGAGGGTAATCGACGAAAAGGCAGCTCCTTCTGACATTCCTTTCCTTGTCAAAAGCGAGATTATGGAGAAACTCAAACCCAGGATGCTCCATGTCGCCAAAGAAATCAAAAAAGCTATTCTCCATTCAACCCCGATTATTCTCAGGCATCACGCCGATGCTGATGGAATTACCTCGGCAATTGCAATTGAAAGAGCGATCCTGCCCCTTATTACGGAAATCGGGGGGGCGGATGCTGAATATTACTTCTATAAACGTGCTCCTTCAAAAGCTCCTTTTTATGAA
>JAMXLQ010000178.1 GCA_024280975.1 Methanosarcina sp. | reverse complement strand
TTTATTTAATATGTACAACTGCACAAAAATATTTTTACTTAAGAATTAATCTCATTTCTGTAACTTCCAGGTTGTGTGGAATTACAGTACTTTTAAAAGTATGTTTTTTTATATTTTATCAGCTGGTTACAAAAGGTTATTCTGGTAAGTGAAATTTTCATTAAGTTTGTATAACGCCTGTACCTGTAATTCCTCTGGCTTCAATATTGCCTTTTTCAATGGCGTCTCCGGTTTTCGGATCTACAAGATCTCCGGGAACAGCTTCCATCTCTTCATTCAATACGTAATTCCTTAATGCTCCTTCCTCAAATTCAAAGTCTGAGATAGAGTACGGGGACGCAAGATTTCCATGTTTTATCTGTTGTCCTTCAAGGGCTGGACCAGTTGCTGCACAGCCTGTGTAAATAATTTCTTTTACCTTCAGTGCAATTGTTCCGTAATCAGTAGCAATTGAAATTTCATCATTATCAAGCATTCCCGATTTCACTATCAGGGCAAGGGCATCGGCCCCAATCTCATGTTTTATTGAAGGGGGAATTACAACCTCACAATTAAATTCATCAAGCCCCGGAATTTCGTTGCTATGTACAATCCTCGCGTTCCTATCCTGTTCCTGTATATTGTACTTCTTTTTCTTCCGTTCTTCTGCATAGGCTAGATCTCCAATGCTGATTCCCTGTAAGATAGACAGATGTATAGGGTTCCCACAGAGAGAAATTCTTTCTAGCTCTCCGTTTTCTAAATCAAGAGCCTGAAACAGATTTTTCACTGCATTTATAGAGAGCCCGTGAGCAAGATCCTCTCCGTAGCGGATTGCGAAGTCCACGTGGTTCATAACATTCGCTCCGGGGAGAGGGTTCCTTAAAGTTATAGCTGTTCTTTTAATTTCTTTAGTATCGAGATCGATTTTCTGAGCTCGATACCCGCTTGTTCCAAGATCAACTGCAACGCCAGATCTCATAGAAACTCCCCCAATTCTCCCTTTTGTCGAGTATTTTGATTTGGTATCAGCTGTTAGAGATTTATTTATATATTATTTTGAAAAATAACGTATAAATAAGGTAATTTATTCATATCCTCATATTTTAAGGTCTGCTGAGATTTATCCTGTCAATGTTCCTAATTTTTTGAAAATAGTTTCAATTTCTTTACTTTTTTCTTTTAAAGATAGACCGAACATTCCGGTCCTATTGTTAAAAACAGATATCGGGAGGGATACGACTGGCATATCTTTATATATTACAAGTGTCTTTGTATAGCTGATGAGCTAGTCCGGGTAGCCCGGCGTTACCTGTAACCCGAAATCGCCGATATGCGGGGGACGAAGCCAAAGGAAGATGCGTCGAAGAGACTCCAGCCTGGAATCTCAACGGAGAAACCCCGTCCTGCTTGGATGGTGCAGATATGCGGGCTTGCTGGAGAGCAGGTCTTCATACCCTAACTGCGGAAACCGGTCGAGGCCCGGAAGGGAGCAGACTTACTGTGGGCAACTATCGCTTGCGGGGCTGCGGGGCGGAGAAGAGGATCCAGTCTCCTGGAATTTCCAAGATTCACCAACCTGAGGCGTGCTCATCGCTTAACATGTCACAGGAGATTTAATTTTATAGTGCAATCGTTACATTTCTTGTAAATAGTCTACGTGAAGCTCTCCGCTGGAAAAGATTAAATACATGCGATACATTTATGGGGACGTGCTTCTTAAAGTCCTTTGTGACGAGATAGCCAAGCCCGGTATGGCGCGGGATTGCTAATCCCGTGATGCTCTGCATCCCGGGGGTTCGAGTCCCCCTCTCGTCGTTTCTTTTTTAGGTTATTCATGGAAACTATTTTTTCTAATTTTCACATCTTTTTGCGATAGTAAGTATCTGGACTCTACACAGAACTTCATTTTAAAAAACTTTTATGTTAAGTTATTGGTATAGGTGACTGTTACCATGAAGAGTTGACAAGTATTTCTAGAATCTATCACCTTTACAGCAGCACGACTTTTGTAGTAGGGGAAACGTACGGAATGGAAGGTCCGAAACTAATAGGCATATGTAACTCACTCGTAAAAACACCAGCTTGTTATTGTTATATTGCTACAGATTTAAGCTGTCAAGTTCTAATCTGGAATCTTGATATTCAGGTCTTTAACTCATCCATTATTGTTACCAGTATCAAGATTTTCTGACACTTTGATGTATAAACATTTATATTATTTAAAAATAAATTTATATTGATGGCAACGCATCTTTTAACCGACCTACTAATCATCTTCGGCCTTTCTATTCCTGTAGTTTTTACTTTCTCAAAATTAAAAATAGCTCCACTCATTGGTTTTCTACTTGCAGGTATCCTTGCTGGACCTTTCGGTTTTGGACTAATTCGAGAGATGGAAAGCATTGAACTTTTAGCAGAAATAGGAGTTGTACTCCTGCTTTTTACAATAGGTATGGAATTTTCACTACGCGACCTTTTACAGCTTCGCAGAATAGTAATTTTTGGGGGAGGATTGCAGCTTTCAATAACCGCAGTTATTGTTGCTCTTATATTCCTCTGGCTTGGCAATTCCAGAGAATCTTCGATTTTTCTTGGACTTTTAGTTGCATTAAGCAGCACTGCAATTGTCCTTAAACTATTACAGGAAAAAGGAGAAATCTATAGCCTTCATGGGCGAACTTCTTTAGGAATCCTGATTTTCCAAGATATAGCTGCAGTAGTAATCATTCTGTTAATTCCGGTTCTTGCGGGGATCCCTGGAACGGAAAAGTCTTTCTTGGAGCTTATCCTTCAGGGCCTCGGACTCATCGTATTTACCATTCTAAGCGCAAGGTACGCGGTTCCTTTCATCATGTACCAGGTGGCGAAAACACGGAATAATGAGCTTTTTCTTCTGAGTGTTGTAGCAATAGGGCTTTCTGTTGCCTGGTTAACATCTATGGTCGGGCTGTCCCTAGCTCTGGGAGCTTTTCTTGCTGGCCTAATCATCTCGGAATCTGAGTATTCGGTTCAGGCTCTTGGAAATCTAATTCCTTTCAGGGACATGTTCATGAGTATTTTTTTCATTTCTATAGGGATGCTGCTTGATCTCGATATATTAAAAGAACACCTTCTCTTGATCCTGGTTGCTACCCTGGCTGTACTGCTTCTCAAGGCTCTGACAAACAGTTTAAGCACCTTCCTTATAGGCTTTCCTTTGCATACGATGATCCTAGTTGGATTTTCCCTTTCACAGGTTGGAGAGTTTTCCTTTATTCTTGCAAAAGTAGGTTTTACAAGTGGATTGATCTCCTCTATTATGTATCAAGAATTTCTTGATGTAGCAGTACTTTCTATGGTACTTACCCCTCTTTTTATGAGTATAGGATATCGTGCCACGGCTTTTGCGGAATTGTTGTCTGTTCCTCCAATATTGAAACAGGGCTGGTATAGTAAATTTAAAGAAAATGAACCTAAAGAGAAACCTGAAAACCATGTAATTATAGTAGGCTTTGGGATAAACGGTAAAAACGTGGTGACTGCCGCAAAGGCAGCTTCAATTCCCTACATAGTAGTTGACATGAATCCTGAGGTCGTACGGATAGAGAAACTGAAGGAAGAGCATATTTTTTACGGGGATGCTGCTCAGAATGCCGTCCTGGAACATGCGGGTATCCAAACTGCAAAAGCCGTTGTTGTGACCGCAGGTGATCCGGCTAGCGCCAAAAGAATAATCGAAGCTGCTCAAAGGTTAAACCCGGGGATCCATATAATCGCCAGAACACATTTCCTTAGTGAGCTGGATAAACTTTATGCTCTTGGAGCAAACGAAGTAATTTCTGATGAGTTTGAAAGTTCAATAGAGCTTTTCATAAGGGTACTTCACAGGTACTTAGTTCCTAGTAGTGAAATCTACTCCCTGACTTCAACATTACGTGCCAACCATTATAAGATGCTCCGAAGTCCTGACATCCCAAGGAAGAAATTCTGCGATCTGGCCCTTGATTTTGCAGATGTGGAAATCCGGAGTATCAGGGTTGGGAAGCTTTCCAAAGCTGCAGGAATGACCCTTGGAGAACTCAATCTCAGGAAGAATTATGGAGTATCTGCGCTTGCAATCTCACGTCATCATAAAATCATTCCAGGGCCGGAAGCTGAAACTAAAATTCTCGCGGATGATATTCTGCTTGTGATCAGCCCACAAGAAAATCTTGAGGAAGTTAGAAAGCTTTTTGAGGATAGTGTGGAATAATATTTAATCTTCTTTAATATGAAATTATAAAAGATGTGTAAACTCTTAATCTCTAGCGGAGGACATAATGTCAACTTCACTTTTTTATTATTTTTGAAGCTGGTGGACAATTACTCAGAAAAACCTGGCTGAAAGGGTGGGAATGACAAGACAAACCATACATGCAATTGAAAAAGGTAGATATGATCCC
>JAMXLQ010000177.1 GCA_024280975.1 Methanosarcina sp. | reverse complement strand
AGTACTGAGGGCAAGAAAATTCTTCAGCCAAGTCAAAGAAATAAAAATTAAACTGATAGTGTATAATATAAACAAAAAAGTTGTGCAAATAATTTGCATCAAAATAAGGATTTCTACAGAGCCAAAAAATGTTTTCTTTTAATTTAGATTAAAGTTTTCGACTCTTATGGATACAATTCACGGGAAGATTTATATATTTAAACCACCACGTAGCAGTGGTTGAAAATAAAGAGACATATAATCTATTATTAAAAACTCATCTATGTTTTTAAATAATAAGCTATATCCGATCATATTTCTATCGAATGCTTCTATCTGCTGAAGAGAAGATAAAACAAAAACAGCTTTTAATGATAGAGGGAATTCTCACCGTAGAGGCAACCGAAACAGTGACTGTGGAGGTTTCAGAGGCGGCAACAAAGGCTCCAGAGAAATTCACCAGGTTATCGTTCTGATTGCGATATTGAGACCAAAGTTCCATTCAAACCGACAAAAAAAATGGCCAATTTATCGTAGAGAATGTCTTCCTTATCAAAAGGGTTCTAAAGATATCCGTGCTGAGTGTAGTAGAAAGATACAAAAACATAAAGATTGAACCAGTTTTTAAAACACAATCTGAATTGACACTCAGTTCGTTTTTACTATTTACTCTATTCTCTTTGCCTTTTAGCCTGGGGGATTGTTGCAACCCAAAATAATAGCTTAATCAAATTTCTTTAAAAAGATTAAAACCTCAGATCAAGACATATTGGAAGATGAAAATACAAGGGAAATTGAGAACAATAACAGGGAAAGACTGCTTAAGATTGGGACTACAAAAATAAAAAACTAGTATTGGAGGAATTAATTTGGCTAATTACAGAAGCACAATTAGAAAGAGAAAAGTAGGATCAAACGGCTCTGCAAGTGCAGAATCTACTCCAGAAGTAACAAGGGTCCGCCTTCCCCGTAAAGATAGAAATGAAGTTCTGGCAACAGTATCAAGTTTACTGGGTTCAAAAAGAGTCACATTACAGTGTATGGACGGCGTGATCCGAATGGGACGAATACCCGGATCCAAGAACAAGAAAATGTGGATTCGCGAAGGTGATATAGTTATAGCGAACCCCTGGGAAATTCAAGATTCCAAAGCCGACGTCACCTGGAAATATACAAGGCCCCAGATAGAATGGCTTGAACGGAAAGGGTACCTTAACTAAAATGCCTCAAATATTTTATTAACTTTACATAGATTTTCTTAACTTGCACTTAAATTAACCTGTGGTTACGTTGCTCAGGAAATCAAATTTTGAAATCAGATTATAAAGCCATAGACTCAAGAACGCTTAAAATCTTAGATTAAAAGCCTGAAATTAGGATTTGAAAATTACAGAGACGGTACAACTTAAATCTCTGTTTGAAAATCCACACAAACTTATTACTAATGAGAAAAAAGTCTCGTCTTAAATCTCCTAACCTTAACTGTCTGGAGCTTAATTATCTAATTCAAAAGCTTTTAACCTCGTTTAAGCGCTTTTCTCCATTTAATGCTTTTATTTCACTTTAACACTTTAATCTTAGTTTATCACTTTTTTCACGATTACATTCACGACGGTTTATCTCATCGATGTATGCTATGCTCTGTCCAAAGTATAATCACATTGTGTTAAGACAGAGTTCCCGACATCATTTCCTTCACCTTCCAATTATTTCCCCGAAGGCTTAATTTTAAAGTGGAGAACTTGCAAGGACTCCTGCAAGCTCAGTTTTCCAGTCAAAATTCACATGCCGCAATCAGAATATACATGTAAGCTTTTCCAGTTCTATTGAGAAAGTTTCATAATTCACGGAATAATCAATTGGGCACTCAATAACTGCTACCTTATTCAGGGCAAAAGCTCTCTCAAGAACTTCTTCAAGGTCATCGCCTTCCATGATCTTGAAACCAGTAGCACCGAAACTCTTAGCAAAGAGAGAAAAATCAGGATTCCCGTAATCGAGCCCGAAATCTTCAAAATTCATCTTTTTCTGCTTCCATTTAATAAAACCGAAGCCGTTATCCTTAAGGATAAGGACAACAACAGGGATTCCATAGCGAACTGCGGTCTCAAGTTCCTGACAGTTCATCATAAAACCCCCATCCCCACATATTGCAAGCACACGGCGCTCAGGATAAAGAAGTTTTGCGGTTATCCCTGAAGGAAGACCTGAACCCATAGTTGCAAGGGCATTGTCAAGGAGAACAGTATTAGGAGCATAGGTTTTGTAAAGGCGAGCGAACCAGAGTTTATAAATCCCATTGTCCAGCGTGATTATATCTTCTCTTCCAAGCACCTCCCTCACACTCTGGACTACGGCCTGCGGGAGAGGAGGGTAGCTTTTCCTGGCAACATTGTTTATTTTCTCTTCAATGAAACGCCTGGTGTTCTCAAAGATTGGAAATTCCCTCTTTTTCGGAATACGTATAGCAAGCTCCCTGATTGAAGAAGCGACATCTCCAATTATTTCTACTGTGGGGTTAAAGTATCTATCAGGAACGGATTCTACAAAATCAATATTTATGATCTGTTTGTCCAGTGTTCTATTCCACAAGTATGGAGGATATTCAACAATATCGTATCCAATAGTGATAATAAGGTCAGCTCCGTCAATTCCACAGTTAACATAGTCCCTTGCGTGAATCCCTGTGGCAAAAAGGCTGTGAACGCAGTCGTCCGGAATAACTCCTTTCCCCATCTGGGTATGTACCAGGTAAATGCCTGTCCTCCCGACAAAATATTCAAGCTCATCAGTGACCGCTTTCCGGTTTGCGCCTGAAGAAACTATGATCAGGGGGTATTTAGCCTCACAAATCATAGTCGCGGCTTTTTTTACAGCCTCAAGATTAGGATGAGGGATTTTAATTTCGCTTCGCTTCTGTACCATCGTGTCAGTCTCTTCTTCAGCCACGTCTTCGGGAAGCTCGATATGTACAGCTCCTGGTCTTTCAGCTTCCGCATGTTTGAAGGCGTTACGGATCACTGTGGGGATCATCCCAGGATCGGTAATGGACACAGCGTTTTTACAGAGTGGCTCCATCATTCTGACAACGTTTACAAGCTGGAAACGGGCTTGCCAGTTGTCAACAAGAGCTTTCTGTCCTGAGATGGAAATGAGAGGAGCTCCTATAAGTTGTGCCTGGGCGATGCCTGTAGCGAGATTGGTAGCTCCAGGTCCAAGCGTTGAAAAGCAGACTCCTGGCTTTCCTGTTAGTCTCCCGTATGTTGCAGCCATAAATGCCGCAGCCTGTTCGTGCCTTGTTACGATCAATTTGATTCTTGAAGTTCTCAGGGATTCAAGCAGGTCAAGATTTTCTTCACCTGGCAATCCAAAAATATATTCGACGCCTTCTTCTTCTAGCTGGGCAACAAAAAGATCCGAAGCTTTCATGAAAAAACCCCAAATATAGCATCTGGTTTTTATTTAATTCAAATTAGACTTAACCCAAGTTTGTTTATCGAGCTCTGATTAAATTTTATAAGCTTAGATTAAGTTGTTTATTAAGCTTAAATTAAGTTTACTGTTCGGCTTGAGTTGAATTTTAAACTTAGACAAGCAGAATCTAAAGCCTAAACAAATTTCCTAATAATCTCTGGATAAGGGTTTTTTAATACAAGCTTCAATAAATAAATGTTTTTTCAATATAATCCTCAGTAAATCTCAATTTATGTAAGCCTCACTTATTTACCACGACCGTTTTTATATTCACAAACTCTTTAAGTCCATAATGAGAAAGTTCTCGGCCGATTCCGGATTTTTTTATTCCGCCAAAAGGCAGCCTTGGATCGGATTTTACCATTCCGTTGATGGCTACAAATCCTGATTTTATTCTTTTTGCTAGCCTCTGAGCTCTTTCAAGGTCTCGAGACCAGATCTCGGCTCCGAGCCCGAACTCTGTGGAATTTGCAACTTTGATGGCTTCTTCTTCGTCCATTGCCATAATTACTGGGGCAATGGGCCCTAAAACCTCTACATTGCAAACCTTCATGTCGGTACTGGCTGCAGGAATCATGGTCGGCCTGAAGAAGAAACCCTTTTTATGTTCCTCTCCGTAAACGTAGGGTTCTGCGCCTTTCTTTTTTGCGTCCTTCAAGACTCTCTCGAGACTATCTACAAATTCTTTCTTTGCAAGAGGCCCAAGATCGGTTTTCTCATCCATAGGATCTCCGATTTTCAGTTCCTGTATTTCAAGCTCAAATGCCTCGATAAAGTCCACAATAACATCCTCTACGACAATAAATCGCTTGGCAGCACAGCTTTGTCCGGTATTAAGAAAACGAGACTTTACTGCCGTCTGCGCAGCCTTCTCGATATCAGCGTCCTCAAGCACTATGAAAGGGTCCGAGCCTCCGAGTTCAAGTACTAAAGGCTTTATCAATCCCCCTGCAAGTTCTCCTATCTCTGAGCCTGCTATTATACTGCCAGTAAGCGAAACTCCGTCTACCATTTCCTCTTCAATAATTTCCATGGCAGTTTTTGAGTCAATTAGCAAGGTACTGAAAACATTTTCAGGAAATCCTGCCTCAAGAAAGACTTTTTCAATCTCCAGTGCTGACCCTGGGACATTCAAGGCATGCTTGAGCACACAGACATTTCCTGC
>JAMXLQ010000176.1 GCA_024280975.1 Methanosarcina sp. | reverse complement strand
TTTCATAAGCAGAATTGATCCCCTTACCTATGGCGTGGATGGTTTAAGAGGAGCCATTGCCGGAATGAGCACATTTGGCGTCCATAGCGACCTAGCAGTAATAGGTTTACTCTCGCTTCTTGTCTGTGTGATAGGAGCATTGTTGTTCTCAAAAATAGAGGCGTAAACGCCTCTATTTTTCAAAATCTACGGTTTTGAGACCCAAAGTTCCGTATAAAGCCAAGGTATTATATATAACGTTAATGATTGTTCTATATCACCGTTGTACTATTATATACCTTTAAATTCTCATTACCTTTGAAATTGAGTATCTAATTATTGCGTCTGGAATTCACGGATACTCAACATTTAAGGCAAATTCTTTTAATTGGCACATGAAATAAACGAGGCATTGCAGATGTCAGATCTTATTGAATTTTTAGCCCTGGGGTCATTTCTCGGCCTCGCTGCTGGAACATCTCCAGGCCCACTGCTGGCTGTAACCATTTCTGAAACTCTACAGCACGGTAAGTGGGAAGGAATAAAGGTTGCAATGTCTCCTCTAATTACAGATCTGCCAATAATCTTATCTATCTTATTTCTTTTATCGCATTTGACAAACTACAGTTCTATTATCGGCATTATTGCGTTTTTTGGCGCATTTTATCTTATTTATTCAGGAATGGAATCCCTAAAAATCAAACAGAGAAGCGTTGAACTAAGATTAGAAAAAAAAGATGCCCTTAAAAAAGGAATTATTGTAAACTTTGGAAATCCCCATCCGTATATTTTCTGGATCTCCATAGGCGGGCCGATAATCTTTAAGACCCTGAGCACTCACGTTTCAGCTACAATTTTATTTATATTAGGATTTTATATCTTTCTTGTAGGATCGAAGGTAATTATAACATTAATTGTAGAGAAATCGAAATCTTTTATCAATAGTAAATATTATTTTTCAATAATTCACATTCTGGGGATTGCACAGATCGTATTCGGATTGGCTTTTATTAAAATGGGCTTGAGTTCATTAAATATTATATGATTTCTTTTTGTTGTCAGCTACCAATTAAGGGCAGACTTGCTTGAGGCCAGAAACTGCATCAGTAAGAAGCTCTATAGGGATTCCCATAATCATTTATGCATTTCATCATGGCGTTTTTGGAAAAACTGGTAGCCTCTGAGATCGGTGAGAGTGCGGAGCTCAGAAAATGAAAATTCAACTATGAAAGGCACAAAAAGAGGAGGCAGATTCTGGAAAAATATTGTTTAATTAAAGGGGCTGCCCAATAGGGAAACATGAATCTTCAAAAATGTTAAAGTTTCATTAGTATTTCAAAGCATCTGTGAAAAATGATATTTAGAGGCTTGGAAAGAATAAAATAAGATAAAGTTTACAAAAGAGATAAGGTTTACAAAGGTTTATACGAACAAGAATATTATAAGATGAATTGGTTTCTGAAGACTAGCTAAGAAGTAGATGGTAGGGGCTGAGTCCCTATTCTCAGGTCCCTACCTACGATCCAACCCAGGATTAAGAGGAAACCCTATTACTCTTAATCTGTATTCTTATAGTGGCGTGGAAATATATATCATAACCGATACGAAAGATTGTTTACAGACATAAATTTCAATATAATTTAATAATTATATTAAATTGAAAAATTTAATTGCATTAAAAATAGCAGCCTTATAGAAAAATAAATTATATTAAAAATTATAATGACGCTAAAATTCTTTACGTTAAACTATTATTTGTTTGAAAACAATTTTTGATATAAATAATTTAAAATAATTTAAACTATTAGTATATTCTGGAGTTGGGAAGTCGGAGTAGAGGGGTAAATTTAAATCTACCACACAAAGATTGCCTGGGAGCCACTGATCCTTCTTCGAGTCAGTATGCTTGGGGGAGCATAACTTTCGAAGAGATTGTATTGGGGGATACGGTAGACGGATCCAGGGCCTCTGGGCTTTTTCCTTGTATTCTTTTTTCTTTCGCTCGGTTTCCTGCGTATGTTTCTTTTTGGTACGATAACTTGCATCCTTTAACAAGATTTACTTAAAATAGAGTTGCGTTCCCAATGTAAATAAAGTCAAATTTAAAATTCAAGTTCAAGCCCGACAGGACAGTGATCCGAGCCTATGATATCAGGATAAATCGGGGCAGACTTTACATTTTCCCTAAGGTTTTCACTGACGAAGAAGTAATCAAGCCGCCAGCCGACGTTTCTTTTACGTGCGCCTGATCTCATCGACCACCAGGAATAGTTTTCGCCTTGAGAGTTGAACATGCGGAAGGTATCAAGATATCCGGCTGCAAGGAATTTATCCATCCATGCTCGTTCTTCAGGGAGAAACCCGGATATCATTTCATTTTGCTTAGGACGGGCAAGGTCGATCTCTTTGTGGGCTGTATTTACATCCCCGCAGATGACAAGCTTTTTGCCTTCTGCTTTGAGGGCGTTTGCATAGTCTAAAAAAGCCTCGTAAAAGTCCATTTTATATCCCAAACGTTCCAGAGAGGTTTTACCATTAGGGAAGTAGATATTCATTAAAATAAAGTCCTCGTAATCGGCCCGCAGAAAGCGGCCTTCCCTGTCAAATTTTTTAATTCCCATGCCGGTTTCGAGATTTAAGGGCTTTTTCTTCGAGAATATTCCGACCCCACTGTAGCCACTCTGCTCTGCTGAAACAAAGTAATTGTAGTAACCAGGGATATTCTTTGCTTCTCTTGGGAGTTTATTAGGAGAAACCTTAGTTTCCTGAATGCAAACAATATCAAATTTCTGTCCCAGTAAAAACTCAAGAAAGTCCTTTTTTATTGCAGCCCGGAGGCCGTTTACGTTCCAGGAGACAAGATTGTAGTGGCCAGACATTTTTCATCCCTAATGATGTTTCAGAATTTGATTTGCGTGTTATGGGAAGCTCAGAGTAGCAGGAAGTTGAATCAAATCAGTTTGGAATTAAGTGAATTGAAATTGAATCGAAATCAAAATGAATTAAGTTGAAAATAATTCAAAGTTTTAGTAAATAAATGCTCCTTATTTAGCCAGCAAATCCTCCTTAAGTTGCCCAAATGCGAACAAAATGAAAAAGTAAAATAATACTTTAGATAATTATTCAGAAACATTGCTCAGAACACAGGGTGACTTTCCTTCAATAACAGAGTAGGTTTAAGCCAGAACAGCAGGGAAATTTATGGATTTAATAAAAATTGCCTGTATCATGCTTGCAGTTGCGTTCTTTTTTGGAATCCTCACTAGTGGGGGCAAGGATGAAACTCCAGCAGTATCAACCGAGCTTGAAGGCGAAACCGTAAGCTCAAATATCAGCGGAGTAAACGGCACGGTGCAGGCCGAAGAAAAAAGCGAAATGTCTGAACCTGCTGTTTCGAACCCCGCACCAGATTCCCTTATCCTAGAAAAAGGGGAAAGTAAGCTGGCAGGCGACAGAAAGAATCTCGAAAACAAGGTAAGAGCTACAGTCAGGCTCATCGAAGCCCATTGGACAGCTCTTTATTGAAACAGCCTTGGGCGAAAAAGGAGAAGGCTGGATCGAGTATAACTGGCAGGAAACAAAAAATTCCGAACCTTTCCGCGAGTGTACTTTTGTCAAAAAAGCTTCTTCCAGAGGAAAAACTTACATTGTAGGGGCTGACCTTTACCTGGAGGATTATATCGTTTGCAGGAATCTCGAAGAATGTAAATACACTGACGAACCCGGAGACCTTCAAATTGCCGAACTGCTGAACCCTGCAAGTCTCGATAAAAACCTTAATCTTAATTGCAGCATTGCCCATTCCATTGTAGAACCAGGGAAGAATGCAGCACCTCATCTGGTGAAAAATCCAGAAATCCATTATATTCTTGAAGGACAGGGAATGCTTTATATTGACGGTATCTCGGTTGAAATACGTTCAGACCAGCTTATATATATCCCCGCGGGTTCAGTACAGGCTACATATAATACAGGGGACACAGATCTCAAATTTCTGATTATAAACCAGCCTGCAAGGTCAGAGAACAGCACAGAGATACTCGAATGAAAGAACAAAGACTAGGCTATGAAAAAATAAAAAATGAGATAAGAAAAGAGAATAAGAGAAATTATCGAAGAGATTTCTTGAAGCCTGGCTGCTTGATGATACTTCCTGCTGAATTAATGGTAATATTTTTGCCGGATGAACTGATTTACAGAGATATCCAAACAAAAAACATTAATCCTATGCATGTTATCCTTCAATTCCAATGTACAGAGTAATCAGGATTGCCCCGGAAAAAGGAGAAGAGCTCAGGAGAAAGGCAATTCTCGGAGGGTTTCTGGATACTACAAGAAAGATTCGAGAAGTAAGTACTGAAAAAGGCAATTTTCTGGAAATTCCGGTCACAGAGGCTGCATACGACAGTGTGGACGGGTTTCGAATTATTGAACAGGAAAATCCGGAATTTCTTGAAAAGCCCAGTTCTCTCAAAAAATCCCTTAAAAGTTTTCTTTCCGAAGCCGAACTTGCATGCGTCCCAGCAGGCTGGCAGATTCTGGGAGATATAATAATAGTCGACATCCCTGAAATCTTGGAAAATAAAAAAATAAGGATAGCTGAAGCTTTGCTCTTGATGTACCCTAAGTGCAGGACCGTTGTAAGAGATTTTGGAATCGAAGGGCAATTCCGCCAGCCGAAAAGAGAACTTCTTCTGGGCAACGGAACCGAAACTGTCCATAAAGAGCATGGCTGCTTTTTTAAACAGGATGTAACAAAGGTGATGTACTCCAAAGGTAACCTTGAAGAAAGGAAGCGAATGAGCATGTTAGGAGAAGGGGAAGTTGTAGCGGATATGTTCGCAGGAATAGGATATTTCTCAATTCCTATGGCTGTGCATTCCAGGCCGAAGAAAATTACGGGGATAGAAATTAATCCAGAGTCTTTTGCCTACCTCGAGGAAAATATCAGGTTAAATAAGGTAGAGGATATCTTTGTTCCAATCTGCGGGGACTGCTCAAAGGCCACTCCAGAAGGAACAGCCGACCGTGTGCTTATGGGGTACGTAGGGACAACGCATCACTATCTTGAGCCGGCTATAAAAGCCCTGAAAAAAAGTGGGGGAATTTTACACTATCACGAAACAGTTCCGGAGAGTCTTGCCAGAAGCAGACCTCAGGAAAGAATTAAAAAGGCTGCCTGCAAGCTGGGAAAGAAAGTGGAGATTCTGGAGATTCGCAGGATAAAAAAATACTCTCCAGGAGTTCTGCACGTGGTTGTGGATGCTCGGATATTCAAATAAAAATTTAAAATTTAATTTCTAATTAGGAAATCCCTTCTTTGCCCTTTTACGGGTTAAAGAAGGGATTCGAGTGTACTAAAGGGATAAAACGGCACTCCTAAAACTAGTTCCAGGTTATTCTAGCCGCCATCCCGCAGTTTGCCTTTATTTGGCAAATTCCAGACCACTGATCTGCAGTTGGCTTTTATTCGGTGAAAACTGAGTGTCTGTCAGTTTTACCCTGCTTGGAGAACCAGGTATGACACTTATATCCATGCTGAGGATTTTTTTGTAAATGTTTCTTTTTTGTACAATAGGCCACCATCCATAGAGGAAAACATAAACAGGTTCCCACAAGGCAACCCAACCGATGATTGTCAGGCCTTCGGAAAGCGTGGTGTTTATCAAGCCTTGTTCAAAAGTTGAAAGAAGCTGGATAATTAGCAGGCAGAGAAAGAGGAAGACGATTGCAATTTCCACGTTTTTCCTTCCTCGCTGGAGAAGCCTTCTCAGCTCTATATTCATGAGAACTTTTTTGTAAGAAAAATGATTTCGGACTGCCTCTTTAAGGGTATGCTCCGTCTCTTCATCAAACTCAGAAGAGGGAATATAAATTATGATTTCAAGAGGTTTCTTTAGAGGGAATTCTCCAACAGTATTATAAATATATTCTTCAGCTTCCGGATCAAGCTCTTTTTCGCGAAAAGGCGCAGGATCAAAAGAATTAAAAATCTGCATTAA
>JAMXLQ010000175.1 GCA_024280975.1 Methanosarcina sp. | reverse complement strand
CTCTTAGCCATTAGTTCGGGACGGCGTAAGTGCAGCTCCTTAATGAGATCCTCAGTCTCAATCCGAAGTGCCGTAGCAGCTGGTGATAAGCCTATCGACTTCGTCGGATCCATCATTGCGGCGGGGTTCTCCCAATCTGCATCCTTGCCAAGAAGCAGGTCAATACGTTCGCGATGTTTCTTGCTGCTGGTATTATCAATTGAGGCGAGATAATCGAGAACAAAATGCAGAACCTGGCGTGGACTATCAGTGCTGGTCATTTCGGTTGGACTATCAAAGCCGTAGAACTGCAGTTTGACCTTATTGGATGGATCGGCATTGAACGCCCTCATCCACTCCACAAGTTCTCGATTAGCATCGAGCTGGCCGAAGCCGTGGCTAAACCCGATGTTCTGAACAGCCTCATATGAGGCCGGACCGCGACCGGCAATGTACTCATTTACTATGTGCGCCCGAGGGAAACTGCTTTCGATTGCAATGGAGCTGTAACCATGCGCTTTCACCAGGTGCTGAAAAAGCCGATTTCGGAGTATAAGAATATCCTCGCCGCCGTGGAGTGCTTCTCCAAAGCCAAGCAACTCCACCGAGTCGTCAAGTGAGGCAATGACCCTGTCGACTGAGGCGTTGAAGGTTTCAGGCGAATCGACGGAGAACGGAATTGCTTCGTGCAGAATCCAATCTTCAAGGGTAGTATACACCGGATCTGAATTTTTCTGAAAAGATGAACTCTTTTTCATTTCTCAAGACCTCTTGGTAATTAAATCAGTCCGTACAATTTTTAGGTTAACCTTAAACGAAAAAGGTTAACAAGTTTTAATTATTCTAATGCAGAAGTCAAATAAAGAACAACCCTTGCCACAATTAGAGATATGCGGACAGAATCGTCTCGGATAGTCCCTCAGGTAGTCTGTTTCAGTTTGATAGCTCTATCAGTCACTAAAAATTCGCCGTTTGGCAACGCATACAAACCGTCGCCTTAAGGACCTGTGCTCAATGCGATAGAACCCTGGAAAAAGAGTTCTTTGAATTTAACTGTGTTGGTTTTACAGCCGAGGCTGAACCTATGTTTGAAAAAAGGAAACAGATGCTTACCATCACATAAAAGATAGTTGGTTTATGAATTAATCTCAATACAGTTGTTCTCAAGAAAATGCTCACGATGACACATTTTTTCATTTTTCTTTCGCCGATATCTTTTGCAGGACAAAATCATAGACAAGAAATAAAGCTCTTTTATCTAAATTGTATTCATAAGAAACAATCAACTTAACAAATAATTTCTGAAAAAAATAGAAAGAATGTCATATCGTTAACCTGCAAGAAGACAGTATTGTGGTTGTGTCAATGTGGAAAATTCAAAGCTCACCAAAACAATTAAAAATGTTTATTTTAAAAGAGTTTACGGCTGAAATAAGTACGTAAAATCTCAGAGTGAACTTCTTTCTACTTCACCACAATCCGATCCATTTTAGAGAGTACAAAAACAGAATCCCTGACAGAATACTGAGTGCTACAAGTTGACCTTTCATTTTCTTCCATCTTTTTTTCATGAGATGATCTACCCAGTAAGCCATCGAAGTCGCCAGCATCCCGACAACGAAAGCGACAAAAACATCTGGAAGCCCAAAAATTCGACTGAGAATAAATCCAATTCCTCCAACCACACAAACTGGACAAACCATAATTATCCCCTTGCTCTTTGATTTTTGCCAGAACTCTGGGTTTATCTGAATCCTTGATTTTCCGATTCATTAGAACTTTTGAAATTAAGTTTAGTAATCAATGTTTCGTTTCATTTGCGTTTGCTTTTTCCTGTTGAAGAAGGGCAAGATCCAGAACTTTTTTAAACATTTCTTCATCAGTATCATTTCGTCCAACAAACCTTGCTTGGGTTACATCCGTGCTGACATTCCCATTCTCTTGCATGTAGACATATGTTCCATTTTCAACGCCTATGACCACAAAGGAGCAAGGAATAATTTTTACTCCGAAATAGTCTCCAAGTTCAGGATTTTTGTCTACATCTACTGATGCGATAGTCGCTTTTCCCTGGTATTCTGTTACTAGTTTCTCAAGGACAGGCTTCAAGGACCGACACCCTGGACACCATCTAGCTCCTATTTTTACAAAGACGGGAGTTTTCTCAAGAGATGTGTTTATTTGCTCCAGTTGGGTTATAATGACAACCTTTTTATCGGCGCTCATTTCAGAGTTTGTGGAATTTTTCGGAATTTTTTCACTACATCCAACCGTAAAGAGTACTGATACAAGCAGAATCAGTAATATGACCAATTTCTTCATATTAGTCTTCCATTAATTTCAGTATTATACGCTGAAGTTTTAAAATTCATAGATACGACAATATCCGTGACAATTGAAACAATTAAATTTTTAAATCACTTAGATTACATACCCTTATTTTGAAATGACAAACCTAAGTTTATTTCGTCTTTGAGTGTAGATGTATACAACTAGAAAATAAATAAAATAAGCCGAATAATTTTTCCTTATTATTAAAAAATATAAAAAGTATATAGTATCTATATTTGGTGAATGTTATTTTAAGAGTACATTCAAGTTGCTTCCAACTTTTTAATCCTCATTTCGGGAAATTAGACCAGATTTCATTGTTATCGGTTAAGGAATTATCTTGCCCAATAGTTTAGTTCTTAATAAACAGTTTTTAAAAACTAAGAAATAATACTTCTCTATTGACCGAGTAGTAGAGAGTATCATTTACCGTTTTTTAATCCAATTTTTAGTATTATATAATGAATTATATTATATAGATTAAAATAAAACCTATACATAATAGAGGAATTTGGTTGATTTTCTCTCAAATTTAAAACCTCAATTGCAAGAATACAGAAGTTTCTATAAAAGTCCTGCATATGCAGCCACAAAAATAGCTTTTTTTGGATTGATGCATCTTTTATCCTACGAAGAAAGTATTGAGAAAAAGAGTATTTCTTAAACGAAAAATTACTATTCCAGAAGTATTCTTCTTTTTCCCCTCTTTTTACTATATTTGTAAAATATAACAGATGAGCAGATTTAGAAAAAGAATCCGAGCAAATAGAGGGAACTACGGTAGTAAGTTGCATACGTCGAAGTTAAATAAACGGCGTTTGAGAACGTTATCGTTTCAAGAGGAATAAACATATCTTTCTATGCAAACACATAAGACAATTTTTTTATATGTTTAGTTATATTAGATTAAAGGGGGCATACAATGATTATAAAGGAGAGACTTTCCAATATTTTTGAGAATTATCAAAATTTGCTATTATTTTCCACATTTAGTGGCCGCAATCAATCAAAGACTCAAAAAATAATAGAGAGTCGCATAAAGGACGATTGTATTCATCATAAGTACTGGTATGAACCCGTGCATAATTGTAGCAAGGAACCTAAGCATATTCAGATTGACAGATGTACTTTTGGACTTCTGGCCATGGGGGGATGTAATACTGAATGTGCATCGTATACCCCTCTGAACCAAGAAGATGATTGATTTGAGAGTATTTTTGACGGTGTTGCCTAGAGTAATAATATTACCTCAAATAGAATGATAACTAAATATAATAACGATTTTAACATCTGGAGTCTTAAGAATTCATAAGAACTTATACCATTACTTTTTATAAATAGGTGCTTC
>JAMXLQ010000174.1 GCA_024280975.1 Methanosarcina sp. | reverse complement strand
GGGAGCGCAGAGGGTCACGAATACCCCATTCTTTAGATTGGGGATGAGTGAACCCTCGCCTCTTCGTATTTCTCTTTGAATATCTAAACCATAGCTTCCTTTTATAGATACAGTAAATCGGATAGGAACCCGAGGTCAAAATTTCAATCACTTATGTTAAGGAAACCCTGTTAAAGGATACTTAATCATCTGTCTCCAAGTAACCGGGCGGGCGGCCCGAAGCATACCCTATCCTTTAGGGTGGGGTGGCCGCACGCAATTTGATTTTTAGTTGTAGGACTTTAGATCAATTCTGGTATTATATTAAGCCTAAATTCGGTCACTATGATGAACGCCGAAAATTTTTGCAAGATGAATTCGATCCTCTTTTGAGTCACATTGAGGAAAAGCAGTATTCTAGAGCACAGGAACAGCCATTTGAATACGATGTGGCTCTCTCTTTTGCAGGTGAAGAAAGGATTTACGTCGAGAAAGTTGCTAAATACCTGAAAGACAGCGGTGTCAAAGTTTTCTATGACAAGAATGAAGAGGAAGAAGCAAAGCTATGGGGTGTGGACTTAACTGAATATTTATATAGAGTTTATGCAAAGGGAGCTCTCTACTGTGTGATGTTCATATCAAAAAATTACGCTGAAAAGGTATGGACTAGACATGAAAAAAGAAGTGCTTTGGAAAGAGCAATTAAAGAGAAAAGAGAATATATACTGCCTGCGCGTTTTGACGATATCGAAATAGAAGGACTACCATCGACTCTTGGATTCATTGACTTAAGAGTAAAGACACCTGAAGAGTTAGGAAAATTAATTCTCATAAAACTACGAAATCACAGTTAAAAACCCAAAGTGAAACAACGAAGGGCACGGAAAAACTCACTACAGACTATATAGTTACAGACAGCACAGAAAAACACAACTTTTAACAGCTCTTTTGAGCTCAACTCAGTATCTTTATCATAAATCCGTCAGCGAGCGAAGCGAAAAGAGCAGCTCACTGCAGAGCCGCAACTCTGCCGAGAAGGGCTCCGTCCTTCCGAGACGGGATTCGGGTGGTGGAACTCGGGCATTCACGTTTCGTCGTGAGTTTCTTTGCGTTCCTCTATGAAATCCAGAAGTTCTTGAGAATCGCTTATCCTATCAAGTTCCTTTTTCTCAATCAGGACCGTGTTTTCTACGGATTTTATCTTTGAGCGCCCGTTAATAATAAATACGGACTGAGTCTCCGTGACGCAGGAAATGCTGCTCATCAGATGAGCCCTTTTGACCACGGTCGTATTGAATTCACTAACTCCCGTAAGAATAACTGAGGATTTGTCCCGTGAGATGGCTTTGAAAGGCGCCTGTGCGGTAGGAAGTACGTCATAACCAAGCATGGAAATTGTATTGAGAATCAAATCTTCCGGTAAAAGTGTACAGGGTTTTTCCTGATTTTTGGTTCTGGATTCTATCTTTTTCCTGGGTTTCCGGCTCCCACAGGATTTCAGAATATCTATGGGCCTTGCCAGTTCAACCCCAAGAATATCCTCAAGCTGGAGCACAACGTCTATCGACGCGTCCATGCCTTCTTCCTCATACTTGCTGATTGTTCTCCTTGAAACCCCCACCATTGCAGCAAGAGTCCCAAGAGACATTGACTGATCCATTCTGGATTTTTTAAGAATATCTCCTTCTATGGAAACATATAGCCCGCCTGGAGCTGCTGAAACCAGAGGAGGAACATTTTCAATAAAGTAGTCGTAGAGAGTCTGCACGCTCAGGGCGAGGATATCATAACGCATATACACAACGCTATCTTCAAGCATTTGATCTCTGGTTTTTGCCCCCACGATAATGGCAGAACCTCCGAGATATTCGGCCAGGTACTTCATCTCCCTGGCAGTTTCTTCATTCAGGCCGTCAATATTAAATAAAACCTTGCAAAGTAATAGTGTTTCATCTTTCCGCGCGGCAACGTCAAAACTCCTCGGACGAATATTGCAGCGATCGGAAAGTGCAAAACCTGCACGTGCCAATACATCAATAATTTGATGTATGAGAACCTCTTTTGTCATTCCAGTATCAATCTCTGTTTGAACATCTATATATATTTTTCTTTACTTTTGACAATCCTGACAGTGCAAAAATACGTCGAAGAGTAACGAAAACTGTAATAATCCGAAAATGCATCTGGAAATAAAAAGGCAAAAATTGGAACCGAAAAAATGATTATAGGAATTGATGATACTGACTCAAACGAAGGAATGTGCACAACGTATCTTGGAGCTCTGCTGCTGGACGAACTTCGAGCCTACGGAAATGTGGAAACTCTTCCACTCCTTATACGCCTGAACCCCACAATTCCCTACAAAACAAGAGGAAATGCTGCAGTAGCGCTGAAACTCAAGACTAGCTACCCGGAAAAAGTAATTGCCCACGTTGTGTCCAGAATAGAAGAATTTGCACGTATGGAGTGCGAAAAAACCAATCCAGGTGCGGTTTTTATCCTGGAAAATGATTACGAGAAGCTCAAACCTGTCCTCAGGAGCTTTCTGGAGAAAGCCGTAAAGGATGTAATCGAAATAGAGGAAGCAAAAAGTCTTATCTCAAAATTCGGGATTTCCTCAAAGGGCTTCAAAAACGGAAGAGGATTGATAGGTGCCCTTGCGGCCTGCGGAGCTATGCTAAACCTCGCAGAATGGGACCATACTTTCGAGTATCTGGCATACAGACAAAAGAAAAATTGGGGAACTCCACGCGAGATAGAAAAGGGAAGTTTCTTTGAGGCTGACAGAAAGACTTATCCTGAAACCTGGGACACCGTGGACCTTAAAAATAGACTTATTGTCTGTGTACCTCACTCGGCCGATCCCGTGCTTTTCGGAATAAGGGGGAAAAATCCAGACACAGTTACTAAAGCCGCATCCCTAATCAGGGCTGAGCCTGTTGAACGTCTTGCTATATACAGGACAAATCAGGGTACTGATATGCACCTGATTTCTGTAGAAAGTCTTGCAGAAATAAGGGATATGCATTCTTATAGGCTCGAAGGCACGGTTTCGGCAGTTCCAAAAACTATTCACGGAGGACATGTTATTTTTCCCATCAGGGATGAGGAAAGAAATGAAATCGATTGCGCAGCCTTCGAACCCACAAAGAACTTCCGGTTGCTTATAAGGAAGCTCAGGCCCGGAGATAGAGTTGCACTATCTGGAAGTGTTAATTCCGGAACCCTCAACATCGAAAAAATAGAGATAAAAACGCTTGCTTCTCTTTATAGAGAAGAAAATCCGGTATGCCCGACCTGCGGAAAACATATGAAATCATCAGGTCAAACCCAGGGCTTCCGCTGTAAAAAATGCGGAACCCAGGCCACATCAAAAATAAAGTATGAGATAAAAAGAAACTTTGCGGCAGGATTATATGAAGTCCCACCCTGCGCCCGCCGACATCTTGCAAAACCCCTGGTCAGAGAACAAAGATCTGACATAGAGATTCACCCTGCCCGCTAAGAATAAAGGCTGGCCAAAAAAGCTCGCTTAAGAAATAGAACCACCAAAACACGGAAAGAAGAGGAAAAAGCTACCTGTCAAGCGTTGCAACGTTTGACCACAAACGTTGCGCCGTTTGATCACGCCGTACCACGCCGCAAAATATCGTTTTCGCTCAAGCCTTTTCAAAAAAGGCTTGCGTTGCGCCGTTTGATCACGCCTTTTCTAGACTTTTCGATCAAACCTTTTCTCAAAAGGTTTGTGGCCAAGCCTTTTTCTAAAAAGACTTGCGGGAGGTTCAAATAGATGGTGCAGGAGGAGCATTTCTTTTATGCTCGCTTTTCTCTATACGGTTCATGACTGAATTCAGCTGTTCTGCAGAAATCCCGAGAGTATTCAGAATAGTTTCAGGATCTTCATTCTGCTCGAGCTTTTTGAGTACTTCATCCACTTTTAAGTAAGAGATTCCAAGTTCGGCTTCATCGGTCTGGCCTGCCCAGAGACCTGCTGAGGGTTTTTTCGTAATAAGAGAGTCCGGGACCCCAAGCCTGCGAGAGAGCTCCCAGACGTCGGTTTTGTAAAGCCCGCCTATGGGTTCGAGATCAACCCCCCCGTCTCCATATTTCGTAAAATAGCCTAGCAAGATCTCGGTTTTATTGCCGGTTCCTATGACCATACGATTCATTTGGTTTGCGTGGAAATAGAGAAGAGACATCCTGATCCTTGCTTTCAGGTTGCCCATACAGAGTCGGCCTGCAGATTCACTCTCAGGAATTGCAGCCATAAAAGCTGAAATAATTCCTGAAATGTCAATAGTCTGAAACTCGATTCCCAGCCAGTCTGCAAGAGCCTCTGCGTCTTTGCTGTCTTCAGAAGGAGTAAGGCCGGACTCGGGCATGTGGATTCCAAGCACTTTATCATTTCCCAGAGCTTTTACGGTGAGCGTTGCGGCAAGGGCTGAATCAATTCCCCCGCTTATGCCTACAACAGCGCCATTTACACCTGCTTTACGGGTTTCGTTCCGGATAAAATCAATAGTCCTGTTCTGCGCGGTTTCAAGGTTCATACTGTTAATTCCTGGATACTCGTAATGATATAGTTCAAAATGATCTCAAGGCCCTGAATTCAAGATCAAGAATTCAAGATCCTGATGATGATATATTCGAAAGATATCAGGTTTAAGTGATTATTTTGAGGATTAAACAATTTATACACAGAAGTTCCAAATATATAAATCCTCAGAGGAAAAATGGAGTTAGGGTAAACTTATTTGATAAATGGAAGATATAGAGAGTAATATATGCCTAGTAATATAATATAACTAATTATCAATGTACCTCTAACCAATAACTAATTATCGAATATGCCTTTAACCGACAAATTATTATCCGGACAGGGCTACAGGCTATAAAGGGGGTTTCTTGGACAGGAAGACTGGATAGAAAATTCAAGGCATAGCAGTTCCATTACAACCCTCTGGGTGGAAATCTACCTGATCAAAGGCATTGAAATAAAAAGACATCTAATATAGAAAATAGGTAGTTCCATAATATGCAGTCCGGAAAAATTGGAAAAATCCGGTGTCCGTTTATTTTATACGATTATTAAATAAAGATTATAATCAAAAAGATAACTATTTTCGGGATGATCTATGGAAGAAATACAGTTGAAGGTTGAAAAAGCATATCCTATCGACCTTGGAAGAGGAATTATCCGACTTGACCCTACAACTTTGCTGAAACTTCAGCTCTCGCCAGGCGACATCGTGGAAATAAGGGGTAAGAAAAAGACCACGGCAAAGGTATGGAGAGCTGACAGGCAGGACTGGGATCAGGGACTTGTGAGAATTGATAACTTCATCCGGCAAAATGCAGGTGTTTCTATAGGAGAGAAGGTAACCATCAAAAAGGTTGAAGCTCCGGAGGCGAAAAAACTTGTTCTGGCGCTTCCGGAAAGCATGACACAGGGAGGGCCTGAACTTCAGTTTGGGGAACATGCAAATGAGATCATAAAGCGGCATATTCTCAAAAGGCCAGTTTTCAGGGGAGATATCATTCCTATAATAAACTCAATGTCTCAGCCAATGACAGAATCCCTGACTACAAGCCAAGTAATTCCTCTGGTTGCTGTTGAGACTGATCCTGCAAATACAATTGTTCTTATTACGGAAGCAACGCTTATCGAACTTCGAAAAAAGCCGGTACAAGGGTACGAAAAAGCAACCCGGGGCGTAACCACCTATGAAGACATAGGAGGCCTCGGGGACGAAATTATGCGCGTCCGGGAAATGATAGAGCTGCCCATGAAGCACCCCGAACTTTTCGCCCACCTTAATATCGAGCCTCCAAAAGGAGTCATCCTCTATGGCCCACCTGGAACCGGAAAAACCCTGATTGCAAAAGCCGTAGCCAATGAATCAGGAGCAAGTTTCCATTATATTGCCGGCCCTGAAATTGTAGGGAAATTCTATGGAGAAAGTGAAGAAAGGCTCAGGAAGATCTTCGAAGAGGCAACTCAGGACGCGCCATCAGTCATTTTCATTGATGAAATCGATTCAATTGCGCCAAAAAGGGAAAACGTAACAGGAGAAGTGGAAAGACGAGTAGTTGCCCAACTTCTGACCCTGCTTGATGGGATGGTAGAGAGAGGACAGGTTGTGGTTATAGGAGCTACCAACCGTGTAGACGCAATTGATCCCGCACTCCGGAGACCAGGCCGGTTTGACAGAGAAATCCATATAGGTGTGCCTGATACCAAGGACAGATACGAGATCCTGCAGATCCATACCAGGGGTATGCCCATAGAAAGAGATGGAGAAACCGAGGAAATCGGAAAAGCCGAAACTGAAGTTGACGAGGCTACTCTGGAGAGGGAAAGGAAAGAAAAGGCAGACAAATACCTGATGTATCTGGCTGAAAGAACCCAGGGATTCGTAGGTGCAGATCTGCTGGCTCTCGTGCAGGAGGCTGCAATGCGGTGCCTCAGAGAAAATCTACCTGACCTTGACCTTGAAAAGGAAGCAATTCCTCCTGAAAGGTTGGAGAAAATCGTTGTAACCAAGAAAAACTTTGAAGACGCCCTTATGGAGACCGAACCCTCAGCTCTTAGGGAAATTTATGTGGAAATGCCCACAGTTAGCTGGGATGATGTAGGAGGGCTCGATGAAGCAAGGCAGTCCATTATTGAAGCTGTGGAATGGCCCATTAAAAATCCGGAGAAATTTGCTAAGATGGGCATAAAAGCTCCAAGAGGGATTCTGCTTTACGGCCCGCCAGGGACTGGAAAAACCCTGATAGCTAAGGCTGTTTCCAAGGAGTCAAATGCAAACTTTATAAGCGTCAAAGGACCTGAGATGTTTTCAAAGTGGCTTGGGGAATCAGAAAAAGCTATCCGGGAAGTTTTCAAGAAAGCTCGGCAGGTCGCTCCCTGTGTGATTTTCTTTGATGAGATCGATTCGGTTGCCTCGATGCCAGGGATGGAATCCACAGACAGTCGCACTTCAGAGAGGGTGCTTAATCAGCTCCTGACCGAGATGGATGGACTTGAATCCCTTAGAGATGTGGTGGTAATTGCCGCAACCAACCGCCCTAACCTGCTGGACCCTGCAATCCTGCGCCCTGGACGTTTTGATAGGTTAGTCTATTTAGGTTCTCCTGACCGGAAAGGCAGGCTCAAGATATTCAGGATCCATACAAAGGACACACCCCTTGCTGATGATGTGGACCTTGAAACTCTTGCGGATATAACCGAGGGTTACGTGGGTGCCGATATCGAGTCCGTGTGTAGGGAAGCCGTAATGATTGCCCTCAGGGAAAACTTCGATGTAGAGAGTGTAGAAATGAGACACTTCAGAGAAGCTCTGAAGAAGGTAAAACCAACAATCACGGAGAATATTTCTCAGTTCTACGAAAAGATCGAGGCGCAGTTCAAGGGAGGCCAGAGACTCACAGAAACAGCTGGTTATATTGGTTACAGGTAAAACTTAAACGAGTTGCTCCTTTAAGGAGTAATTTTTAAAAGGAAAAAGTTTTAAAGAACCTAGTTTCAAATGGAATAAAATATTCAAAGTGGAAAGCCAGCTTTACCCAGACCGTATAATACACTGTGAACGGAGATACGATAAAAATGCCAAAGGAATTTGCAAGGAACCTCTTTAACAAGCAGGTAATGGCTACCGACGGAACAGAGATAGGAATACTGAGCAACATTATAATCGAGATTAAAGGGGGAAACATTATTGACATGGTTGTGGCCCCGAATGTCAATTTTGACACCTCCAGATACAGGAAAGCAGACAACTTTATTCTCATTCCCTTCGATTCCGTAAGTGCCATCAAAGATTACATAATAATAGACAAAATGAAAGCAAAAGCAAATTAAAGTCTAAGGGACGGGAAAGAAAATTTCCCTTCTTTCAGATTTTATCTTTACTTTGTCCTATTTTTGTCCTATTTTGTTCTATTGTTTTTCAGTCTGGTAAAACATTTTTCAGTCCAGTAGAACTCTTCATTAAAGATTTCGGCACACGTGAGGCTTGAAAACTAAAAATAGTAGAATTTTTTAAATTTGCAGTATTTGAACAATTTGAGATTCAGAATGTTGATTCTTACCTTAACTGCATGAATCCTACTTAGGATACAACTTGAGGAGCTCCAGTTTTATTGTTTTGCTTTTTTACCATATTGTATGCATCTACTATTGCAAATATCCAGGTACCAATGAATGTAAAAAATCCAATAATAAGGGCCATCAAACATAAGCTAATCCCTAACGCAGCAAGCATTGCAAATCCTCTAAGAAGATCACCTGCATAAACCTGACCAAGCCCTGGAACTATGCAGGATAATAATGCGGCAATGACAGGGCTTTTTCTTTTATTTTTGATTTTTTCTGTACAGCATTCAGAATATGCTCCTGTTCTCTGATTAATTTCTACATCTGTATCATATGTTCCGCAAGATGTTTTTTCCATCGCATCTACTCCGTTAAGACAATTAGATTTTATTTAGTTGGCATGTTGTCAAAATTATACTTATCGGAATTCAGTTCTTGTAATTATATAACTTTATTAAGATATATTTCGAATAAAAGATCCACAATTTTGAATATAAAATTCCAAGTTTCATATAGCAAGTTCTCTTGATAAAGATCTTGCAGCAAAGATTGGAGCGACAAAATTGAGTGTATCTTTCCCTTTTTATAGATCGAATCCTGCGACGGTTCTAGAGTATGCCAACTATATGTTGCCTAGTACAAGACTTATATAAACCAAACTATATAGAATAAATGAAATAGAGAAGCAAA
>JAMXLQ010000173.1 GCA_024280975.1 Methanosarcina sp. | reverse complement strand
GTAATTTTCAGTTTCGTTATGTCTATAGCGTTTTCAGGGCAGATAGCGACACAGCGATGGCAGCTTGTTCCGAGACATTTTTGGCTGTCGTATTTTGCGATTCTTTGGCCGTTGATCTCTACGATTTCAAGAGCAGACTCGGGGCATTCTTTTACACATTTTTTGCAGTAGATGCATTTTTCCACCGGGACTTCGAGAATTATGCCTATTTCTTTCAGAATGGCAAGCCCGCCTGGTCCTACCTGTTCTATGTCCTTGCTGACTCGTTTTTCGATGCTTACGTGTTCAAGAGTTTTTGGGAAGGGGGGCAGGTCGTAGAGTTCAAGCATCTGGTCGTACATCTCAAGGGGCATGCCCTGGATCCAATAGGAAAGTTCGCAGAGGTAGAAATTGTTGAAAGTCTTGCTGGTTGCCATCATGAGGTGGTCGGCAGTAATTTTCTTTGCAATTGTCACTACAGCATCCAACCTGGATTTGTCAAGCACGAGTTCCCGAGCAAGTGCAAGCGAGGTATTTCCGAACTGGACAATTCTTTTTGCATAACCCGGTGCAGCTCCGAGCCTGCGGGCATCTTCAGCGTCCACATAGGCTCCAGAGGCTCCTGACATGTATGCGTACTCCAGGTCTTCGTACTTAATCCCGGATTCAACGATAAGGGTCATATGGGCAGCCCGAATTGCCCCGATAGCTTTTCCGGCTTCTTCCACATCCTTCTCAGTGATCTCAATTCCAGGGCCCAGAATCAGCTTTCCGCCCGGAAGTTTAGGAGGTTTTTCAATCAGTCCGCTTTTGAGTGCAAGGGCAAAAGCCGAGATAACTCCTGTGCCGGTAATTCCAACTGCTTCACATCCGTAAGACTCCTTTATCTCGCCTGTAACCGGCTGAATAAGGTAAGCGTTCTGTTTTTCCATTTTCTTGTCAAGGACCATAATTCTCCAGTACGGTCCTTCAGGTTTTACGTCACAGATCGCACCCGGGCTTGCGAGCATACCTGAGCTTATACCCTGTCCTTCAATTGCAGGTCCTGCTGCCGCACTCGCTGTGATAATCCTATCCCCGACTTTAAGAGCCATTTCGGCATTTGTCCCATAATCCGTGACAAGAGAAGGTTCAGGCTGGATAAGAAAATCGGTTTCAAGCATCATGGCCAGAGCGTCAGCTCCGATTTCGTGTTTAATTGCAGGGGGCACAATAACTTCACAGTTGGGCAAGTCTTTTTCCCCGAAAATTTCGGAAGCAGAAAATACACGGGCCTCTCTTTTTACATTCTGCACTCCAAGCTTCTTCTGCTTGTTTTCTCCTGCATATGCCAGATCCCTTATTTCGATATTCTGGAAAAGAGATAGCTGAATAGGGTTCCCACAAACTGCCAGCCGTTCCACCCTGGAAAGATCAACATCGAACTGCAGGAACATTCTCCTGATGGTTTCGAGAATTACCGCGTGAGCAACATCCTCACCTGTTGTGATCGCAAAATCCAGGTGATCCATAACATTTCCCCCAGGAAGGGGATGACCCATTGTTATGACTGTCTTTAAGGTTTCTTTCGTTTCAAGATCAATAAGCTGGGTTCTAAAACCGCTGGTACCCAGATCAAGTGCTATTCCATACATTTTTCAGGTCCTCCGGGAATGTGTATTTTGAGGTGTCCGGCAGCATGAACTCCACATAAGAGGATGGGATATGATAATTTTATCCGAGAAGTTCTAATTTACAGCAATGGCAAAGAATATAATGAGAATAATAACTTAGGATTTATAGATTATATAAACTGTTACTAATAGATAAAAAGTATTAATGATTGAGAATTAAGCTGCTCATTTTTTACAAAGATAACCTACTATAAACCCATCACATTTAACAGCCTCAATACAAAATCCAGCATTTTTTAGAAGGCCTTCCATAATCCAATCCAGAGTTGAAAATTCTTCCCTTATGTGAATTTCCGTCTCTTCTGCGATTTTGTCCCCCGCAGATTTCTTCAGGTCAGTTATAATATTATTAAAGTAACTATCATAGTCCTGTATCGGTGAGGGAAACACAACATCACGTAAATAGAATTTCCCACCTTCTTTTAACATTCCATAGATCCTTCTCAGAGCCATCATTTTCCAGTAGTCTGGAAGATGGTGTAAAGCTAGCTGAGTGACAATGACATCAAAAGGCTCATCATAGTTCTCAAATGTTAAAAACCCGGCATTATAAAACTGTATATTTGCTTTATTCTGGCTTTCAGCCTTCATTTTTGCAAAATCTATCATCTTTTTTGAAACGTCAATAGCTACAACTTTTCTGCAGTACGCTGAAAGCTTGAGTGCCAATTCACCTGTTCCTGTCCCGATTTCAAGAAGCAGATCCGTATCCTTAATTTTTAGAATTTCCCGAAGCCATTTGGATTCGCTTTCAATATCTCTCAGTTTATGCATACGTAAATCATAAGCTTGGACTTCTTCCGAATCTGTATAATCGACTCCGGTTTGTTTGAATTCATTGTAATACCATTGCGGATACTGGCTCATATAGGTCCCTCTTTTAATATAACCAGCTATCTGATTTTATAGCAAGTTACCTGTTTTATAGTTAGCTTCTGATATTATACCCAGTTATCTGTTACAATAGCCCACTTAAATGATTTAAGGAGTTTGTCAGTACATGACATTGGCGAGGCACCCTAGTTGACAGCAAGTCTTTGTCAAAGTTCAGAAATAACAAAGAATTCTGTCTTAATACCTTAATATACAGGTAGAGTATTTCTTAGTCTGCGAGCGGCAATCGACCTCAATGCTTTACAATTTATGAAGATTGGTTAAAGCCGCAAACCTCAGGTTATTTTATGCTTTTCGTTCGGCGAGCAGGAATAAAACAAATTTACTTGTTTTGAAGAATTTTTCAGCTTATTCCGGCTGTTCAATTGATAAGTTTTTATAACATAATTTTTAATTAAAGAATATAAATACATATTTATTAATAGTATGTATTTTTGATAATCCTAAATATCTATAAAAATAAGAGAGGGATTATAAATGGCAGAATATACCCCAAAAGAAAGATTGTATCGTGCATTAAGGAAACAACAGGTGGACAGGATGCCAGCTGTATGTTTCACTCAGACGGCAACTGTTGAACAGATGGAAGCTTGTGGAGCCTACTGGCCAGAAGCCCACGCCGATGCAGAGAAAATGGCGACTCTTGCAGAAGCGGCACACACTGTAGTAGGTTTTGAAGCTGTAAGAGTTCCCTTTGATATTACTGCTGAAGCTGAATTTTTTGGCTGTGGAATCAAGGCCGGCGACCTAAAACAGCAGCCATCAGTGATCAAACCCAGTGTTAAGAACTTGGAAGATTTGGATAAAATAAGGAATTACAACCTGAAAGAAGGTAGAATTGCAGTAGTCCTTGAAGCTGTCAAGATCCTTTCCGAAAAATATGGAAAAGAACTTCCCATAATAGGATCTATGATCGGCCCCTTCTCTCTTGCCCAGCATATCAATGGAGACGCATGGTTCGGAAACCTTTTCACAGGGGAAGAAATTGTCCCTGCACTTCTGGATTTCTGCTCGGATTTCAATGTGGCATATGCAAAAGCAATGGTTGAAAACGGGGCAGATACTATAGCCATCATCGACCCGACAGCAAGTTATGAACTGATAGGTGGGGAATTCTACGAGA
>JAMXLQ010000172.1 GCA_024280975.1 Methanosarcina sp. | reverse complement strand
CATCAACGAATTCTAACTGATGCTTTGGAAAGTTATGCCCAAATGAAATCTCGGTTTCAAGCAAAAGCCCTGTCTGGCGCATGGCATAATGCCCTCCTCCAAAACCGACTGCGACAGGCACTTTTTCAAGAGAAACTGCAAGGATAGCTTTTGCAGCAACTTCGCCTGCCTCAGGATCTTTCCACTGCATTTCAGTACTTCCTATCTCGGCATAAAGCGATGGAACTGAAAGTTCAGTGGGCCCGTGATGGGTCACTTCGAGAGTAACATCATACTTCAGACCTTTTTGCTCAACCAGGCGTTTCATTTCCATAAGAATGGATTTCATGGCAGCCGGAGAAGAGACTGCAAGAGACTTAGGGGAGCCTCCAAGCTTTGCGTCATCCGAGGGATTTCCTGTACAGTGTACGGTAAGGGAGGAGATTTCCTCTTTGCTCCGGTGCTTGGATGCAAAAATTATAAGGGAAGCTGGCAGCCCTGCATTTTCAAGTTTCCTGTCGAGTCCATCCTGAAAGACATGCATTTCTTCGATATCAATAAGCCTGAATTTTCCGTCCTGCGATTCTCTGGCCGCAGAGAATCCGGAATTCTCAGGAAGCTTAAGGAGTTTCCATTTCTTAAGGCTCAAAAGATGGGTCTTAATATTCTGGCTGGCAAGGTCGGGGGCGGAACAGATGATTGTTATTTTTGGGATCAGGGTTTCAAGGAGATTTTTTTCCTGATTAACGGGTTTTTCTGGATTGGTGCTATCTTTCATTTCTGATCAATTCGGGTCGTTATCACTTTACGTTCCCTATAGATTTCGTTAAGATAGATAAAGCCAACCCAAAGTCTCAGCCCTGGATGGGTAAAACCTGAAGAGGTTATGAAAAGTCACTCCAAAAGGTTAGAAAGGGCAAAGCATGAAGAGTAAAGTCATTAGAATAAGAGCTTGGGTAAAAAGCCTTAAGCAAAAAGAAAGCTGAAATAAAAAGCAGTAAGAAGCTTATTTTCCGGAAAATCTAACCGAAAAGTGTTTTCAGAAAAAATTGTTTTTGGCAGAGCCCTGCTCCCTGAGAAGCAGGAGTCTGCATTTTTTCCTGTGGAAAAAAAGGTTTTTTAAAGTGCTGAAACAGTATCAGCCAATGTGGATGTAAGAGTCCACAAGTTTCCTGATTTCTTCGTTCTTGCCGTAGAGTCTCTCACTGAGCTGGTTGTCGTTGAGACCTTCAAGGTACTTTACGGTGTCGTTGATCATACCTTCGGAGAAGACATCGTACTCCATGAAGACGTCTTTCAGCTTCTTCAGGGCCTGAGCGGACTCGTAGCAGGATGCAGGCAGGTGTTCAAGCTGGGCAAGTCTGTCCTTGTGTTCGTCCTTGAAAATGTTGACATCGATGTAGAGCTTCTTTGCAACATCAAGAGCGTTGTCCATTTCAAAGCCGTGGCGGATACCTACAGCAAAGGCTGCCATGAGGAGGTAAAGGTCAGCTGAGGGGTCTGCGGCACGGAATTCGAAGGTAGACTTGTAGCTGTGGCTCTTGAACTCTTCATTATAGTTCGGGTTGGCGATGGCTATCATCTTGCTGGATTCTTCAGCGAACCAGCCGAGAGGCACACGGACCAGGGCAGAGCGGTTCCTGTCTCCCCAACAGATGTTGGTAGGAGCTTCCTGGTGAGGTACAAGGCGCAGGTAGGATGTTGGAATTCTGTTTCCAAAGGCAGTAATTCCTGCTGCAATGTCAAGAAGGCCGGCTATTGCAGTTTTTGCAGTGTCGCTAACACCGCCATTTTCGACCATAACGCTCTTTCCGTCTTTCAGGAGCTTCATATGGACGTGCAGCCCGCTGCCTGCTTTTCCGACAGTAATCTTCGGAGCAAAGCTTACAATTACACCGTACTGGTCGGCAAGCATCCTGAGCATCCACTTTGCGATAAGCAGACGGTCGACAGTGTTCTCAAGTATGTCAGTCTCGAACTCGATCTCGTTCTGCTCGTAGTAGTATTTGTCGTCAGTAAAGTTTCCGACTTCAGAGTGTCCGTACTTGATTTTTCCGCCAGCTTCGGATATGTACATCATTGCTTCCTTTCTGAGCTGGTCGAATTTGGTGAAGGGATTAGATTCGTGGTATCCTCTCTGGTCAACAGCGGGGAAACCCATATTGACATCTTCTTTGTTGGCGATGATGTAGTATTCGAGTTCACCCATTGACTGAAGTTCATAGCCTGTCTTCTCAGTCAGAACCTGGCCAGCCTTCTTCATGACGGTTTCGGAAGAGCTTGCGAGAGGCATTCCGTCCTTGTCGAAGTAGGAACAGAGGATATCCAGGGTTGGGATTTCTTCAAAAGGATTCACGAAGGCAGTCCTATATTTAGGAAGGACATAGAGATCGCTTGAGTCTGCTTCGATGTATGTAAAAAGGCTTGATCCATCGACTCTCTCACCAGCGGAAAGCAAGTTGTCAAGATGTTCTTCGTCTCTGATCACAAAGGCGAGAGCTTTGAGTCTCCCATCTCCACCAATATATCGGAAAGTCAGCATCTTAATGCCATTTTCCTTGACAAACTTCATAATGTCTTCTTTGGTGAATTCGCTTGCTGGCTTATTGAGGTACTGTACCAGTTTATTAGGATTTAATTCTATAGATGATGGTTTCATAATTATCCCTTCTTTTTTTTAACTGCAACATTCTAGGTAACTGCAATATTCCAGGTATTAAAGCCTCATTTCAATACCGAATATTTTCCAGGCTCACGGATTGCCACATTGGCCATAATTTTGTGAACTCTTGCCTGCTAGGAAGAAGATAACTTACTGCTGTCTATATAAAGTTTTTCTTTTTTTTATTTTTCCAAAAAAATACTATAAAAAACGAGGCACTGCAGCTTTATTTTAATTTATCTACAAAGTTATATTTTCTGATCAAGTTGAAAAGTCAGTTATGGCTTGAAGTTTTGTCAATTAAGAGTTTTACCTAATAAATATATCGGACGAATACAATATAGTCACTAAATAAATCCTAGTCATTAAACGCCGACTATCAGATTGGTAGAAGCAGACAGAGGTTTTTATCTGCTTTTATTTCAAGCCCTTTCATATTGTATAAGGGAAGTGGAGGAAAAAATATGGAGATTTACAGTATTCCCGAAATTGCTAGAGATGTGTTCTGGGTTGGGGCAAAAGACTGGAACCGTAGAATGTTTGATGCTTTAGTTCCGCTGCCTCAGGGAACAAGTTACAACGCTTACCTTGTAAAAGGAAAAGAAAAAACAGCCCTTGTAGATACCGTAAACCCTGGTTTTGAAGAGGAGTTCGAAGAAAAGATAAATCTGGTTTCCAGCCTGGAAAAACTTGACTACCTGATCATGAATCATGCCGAGCCTGACCATTCCAGTGCAATTCGGTATATTATGGACAGGGCTCCTGGCTCGGTACTTGTTACGACGGAGAGAGGCGTAAAAATGGCAAGTCTTTACCATGACCTGCCCGAAACCCGAATTAAAGTTGTTGCTGAAGGAGACAGCATTGAACTGGGAGGAAAAACCCTGCGCTTTATCGAAGCTCCCTGGCTCCACTGGCCTGAAACTATGTTCACATACATGCCTGAAGATAAGATTCTTTTCCCATGTGATTTCTTTGGGGCTCACACAGCCCAGGGTGTTTATGATGAAGATCTGGAAGACCTTATTCCTCTTGCAAAACGTTATTACGGGGAAATCATGATGCCTTTTGGAAAAATGGGGGCAAAAGCTCTTGAGAAGATTAAGAATCTTAATATTGAGATTATTGCGCCGAGTCATGGACCTATCTATAAAAATCCGCAGCGCATACTTGAGCCCTATGCGAAATGGACTGCGGGGGAAACAGAAAATAAAGCCCTTATTGTCTATGTGAGTATGTGGGGTTCCACAGAAATGATGGTCAGGACAATTGCTGAAACCTTGCTAAAAGAAGGCATAGATGTTAGAATGTATGACCTTGCAGTCTCGGATACAGGGGATATTGCAAAGGAATTAGTTGATTCCCGTGCTATTATTCTTGGAGCTCCGACTGTTCTTGCAGGCATGCATCCTCTTGCCCTTTACGGCACTTACCTGGTAAAAGCTCTCAACCCGCCTGCAAAGTATGGGGTTATACTAGGGTCTTTCGGTTGGGGCGGAGGCGCTCTGAAACAGGCAGGAGAAATTCTGGTTCCCTCGAAGATGGAAGTTGTAGGAACACTTCAGGTAAAGGGCAAACCCAGGGAAGAGGATTTGAAAAAGGTTGAGGAAATCGGCCGAGTACTTGCAGAAAAAATGAATATATAACCTAAAAATCTCTAAATCCATACTTGAAAAGCCCCACTTTAAGCCTGCGTGTAAGGCCTCTCTCGTCCAGGTAGAATCCGACTAATCTATCTGGGAGACCTTACTTAGCATTTTTCAGTATTAGTTTGAAGAGCTACATAATGGGAAACTTTCAAGAATACTCTATTATCTTTTATTTTCCCTTTTATATAAACTTGGAAAATATAAGTTCCTGCAGAATAATAACATAAATTCCTTAGACTATAATATAATTTCTGCAGAAATTCCCTATAGACTATAATGTATGGAGTTAAACGCAGTTGAGGAAACTAAGCATTTTATTGGGATTAGAGCGTTTTGTAAAAGGGTAGTTTTGAGAGCTGTATAATTGAAAATTGCTCCTAGCCTTCCAGAATATAGTTTTTCTAATAGAGGTCTGAGGTTCCATTTTTAAAACTATTTTATCATCTTTAATTTCAAGTTTTAGGCGCGGGTTTTTTATGAAAGGGGAGTCTGAATTAAAAAAGAACTAAGCCTACTGGAGATTACTCTGATAGGAATTGGGGTTTTATTCTCGCAGGAATCGGGGTACTCATTGTGTTATCCAGAACCAGAAGTAAAGATCTTCCAGTCATACCTTGAAATTATTTTCGAAATTTGCAAATTTAACCCTATATGAAAACGGCTCAAAATAACTTATTTATCAAGAACACGATAATAAATGGATTTTAAAGCTTTTTAATCGTTTAATCAAGCTTTTATTCAGCATTAAGCGCTTAATATCCATTTTTCAGGGTAAAAATTGTTCATGCATGTTATGGGAGTATCTATGGTTTCTTGCGTCTTCTATGGGAATAAAAGGAGTTTTGGCAC
>JAMXLQ010000171.1 GCA_024280975.1 Methanosarcina sp. | reverse complement strand
GCCGTAAAGGTTGTTTCCGGATACAATTTCGTCTCCCACTCTGGTAATAGCTAACAGGGCATAGGTTATTGCTGCTGAACCGGATGCAACTCCAAGAGCTCCAGTCCCACCTTCAATTGCAGCTATGCGCTGCTCAAAAGCATCAGTGGTAGGATTCATTATGCGGGTGTAGATATTACCCAGCTCTTTGATGCCAAAAAGATTAGCTGCATGATCCGTATCCTTGAAAACATACGACGTTGTCTGATATATCGGTACAACACGTGCTCCTGTTGTTGGGTCTGGAACCTGTCCAGCATGAAGGGCAAGTGTTCCTAATCTATAGTTATTGGTCATTGGAATCCTTACCCTTGTTTACCTGAAGGTTATATTTTTCAGCGATTTCCTGGAATGTATCTACTACATAGCGAACTTTCTCCCACGAGAGCCCATATGTATTGAATTTCCAGACTCGTGTGGCTCCTGCAAATTCTCCGACAATGCCCTTGCTTGAAAGTTCGTCTGAAAGGAAGAAACCTCTGCGTTTATGCTCCTGAGCTACAAGATCGAAGCTCTTGGTAGTGTCAACTTTGGAAAGGGTATGTTTGCGTGGATACTCTGAGACTACTTTACTACTTTCTATAGCAAGCAAACCATCAATCAAATAGTTCGATTTTTTCAACTCTTCTTCCCAGTTATTTACTCTCTCCTTTACTGTAGGGAATGAAGCCATCATACCCAGTAATGTTGAGCCCATCAGCGTGCAGCCCAGCATCTCGACCTCTTTTACTCCAAATTTACGTTTGGTAAGATCACCAGCCATCTGAGTTGTGCGGAATACCTTGGGAGCCCATTCATCAGTTGTTGCCAGTATCCCTGAAGGTGCAGGAGATGCCATACTTTTATGGCCTGAACCCACAACAAAGTCGGCACCGATATCTTTTCCATCAACTGGCCTTACTCCAACGGTATATGCCCCATTATATAGGAAAGGGATGTCATACTGATGTGCAACTTTTGCAATGCCTTTTACATCATGCTCGTTTGCATACTGGTAATCAAAGTGGTCGATCATTACCAGTACAGGTAGTCTACCTGTTTCCTGTTTAACAGTTTCAATTTTTTCAGCAGTGGCATCTGCAGTTACAAGATTGTGCTCATTTAAAGGCACTTCTCTAACTGTTCCTCCTGCTTCTTCTACTGCAAGGAACTCTGTATAATGGGCAAGAGCTGAGACTATTACGGAATCTCCTTTATTGACCAGAGTAGAAGCCACTGCCTGAAATCCTCTCCTTGCACCTGGCACTACTCGAGCCACATCCATGTTAACAAAACTTGCAAGTTGTTCGTGAAATGGGGCGATAGGTGGACTGCTTATCTTGTCTAATCTGAAAGGTTTGCGGCAGGCGTCACAGGTAGAGTAGCCGTCACCATATGCTATGAGAGCTTTTCGTGCTTCGGGTGTAAGCCTTCCAGCTGCCTGGATTGGCTGTATATTGATGTGCGTTTCTTCTCTGGACCGAATATCAATATTATCAGCTATTTTCCTTACATCCGGGGTTCCGGTGTCGTTTTCGATATCATCCAGAATTCTTCTGATCCTATTTACACTTTCTTTAATGGCGTTTTCTTCTTCTGGGTTCGTGATATTTGGAAGCCTTTGTCTTAGGGTCTCCCTAATATCTTCAAGGGCAAAAAGTGCCTCAAATGTTTTTTGTGTTCTTATATCCATATATTACCCCTAAGCTAAGACCCGGAATCGAACCGGGATAGAATGGAGTTGCAGTCCATTGCGTAACCTTTCCGCCATCTCAGCATTTTTGTAATCTTGTTATTTTTTTGTAATCTTGTTTTTGTGATTTTGTTGTTCAATACTCCTATTCCGCAGATGTACACAATTGAGGGGTTATTTACCCAATGTCCTGTTTAACTGATCCCGATTTAGGGTTATACCCAGACTGAGAAATGGGTATTATTTTGTGGACTTCTGCGGAAAGTGAGTTGCACAGATTTGGTTGTGAGTTTTGTTAGTTGAGCTTGGTCTGTTCATCTACAACTAGAGTTTTTCATATCTTGTAAACCGAATCACTTGGTGACTGGCACTCCCTGAACTTCACAATTGTGAAGCTTCCATTTGCTATTAGTTTTTCATAGTTTCCTTATGTTGAACCTCCTTCAGGGCAAAGAACCCTAAAATTTTCTTGCTAAAAGTTTTCTGCTAAGATTTTTGAGAAAACTTTTAAGCCAGAGCCTGGAATCGAACCAGGATAAAATGGGTCTGCAGTCCATTGCGTAGCCATTCCGCCACCCTGGCACCTGTGTTCACAATTGTGAACCTGCAACACATCATACTCATTTTTAATATTTAAACCTGCTTTTTGAGGCAAAATGTGCCTTTTACAAAGAGAACCTGAGATTTTTCTTCAAAAGCTTCCATGTTTATATATGTAAGAAAAATATCATGTGTGAAATTGAAGAAGAAAAGACAACTGAAGAAACCATTCAATATTAAAGAATGAGTTTTCTTTTCAAAACTATCATGTTACAGCAATTTTCATAACAAAAAAGAAAAGGAGGTTAGGGACTTTATAGATAGTCTCAATCAACAACAGTATGAGGAAGTTAATGTTTCGGTTATAAGTGGAACCAAAGGACGAGTTAATGTGCTATCGGACTCTATAACAAAGTTCCCATATAACCCTGTATCTTTTTTAGATTCTATTCTTAGCTGTCTATTCACTTTGATCCCTGTTCCTGAAATGTGATATTTATTGAATATCTGCCACAGCTGGGATTTTCCTTCTTCAAGAAGATCGCTCTCACTTTGAACGAGCTTCTGTTCAATCATATTAAGAGGACTTGTTCTAACTTTAAGGGATGAATATTCCACTGCAAGAAGGACATGCCACATTGTGCGCAAGAGAATATAATACCCAATTAGATCAAGAGCTTCCCATACTATTTCAACAGCAAGCTCATCGTCAAGTTCTCTCAATAATTCTTCTACAGTATTTTCATTCAGATCGAGGGCAAAACTCTTTGTTCCGTCAACGATCTCTCCTTTCATACTTTAACCTTGTTAAGTTCATGCTTTTACCTTCTTCAAACATTTATCTGTTCCAGTATTTTTTCCATTTTTCCTATTTTTCAATGTTTTTTTGAGAACTTCCGGATCGTTTTTAGGATAATAGCTAAAATATTTTCTGTATCCTTGTATCACAGAAAGCCTCAAGCCAAGACTCGGACTCAAACCGAACCTAATGGATCTGCAGTTCGCTGCGTAGCTTTTCCATCATCTTGGCAATTTTTACAGTCACAATCGTGAACTGACAAAACCTCATATTCATTATTAATATTTAAATTTCGTTTTTAGGGCAAAAAGTACCTGAAAATTATATGTATCCGTAGATTAAGGATGGAAATTGCCTGCTTGCCAGATAAAAAAGAAACTGTGTAATCTTTTTATTTCAACATGTATTTTGAGATTATTCTTGCGGACTCAAGAGATTTATTAGGATTGTTATGGCTCCACAATAGCTTATAATACTCTGGTATCCATTATTTTCAGATCTGGAGGACTGTTATACCTACTAAAACATTTTTGAGTCATAATTCAGAAATAAAGCAGTTTGGAACTGTTGAGCCTAATTATTCAACTTTAGATATATCTTTTAAGGCTTCATCAATAAAGTATGGAGCTTCTACTGCTCTGATACCTTTTTTCCTTAATTCTTCTTGAGGCTTGCTGCCAATTCTAGAGCAAAGCAAAGCTTCACAGTCAGAAATCAAAGAAATTATTCTGCTCAAAACCTCATCTGCATGCCCATAATCAGCTGACCCACATAAAGGTATAGTCTCTCTTACTTCCAAGAACTGTATTTTACCACAATCAACCTCAAATATAAAAAATTTAGATGCTTTTCCAAAATGCTGGTTGATAACTTTACCATCAGTTGAAACAATAGCGACCTTCATTTCTTTAATCTCCATTTTTCCTGTTTAAAAGCAAAAAATATAAATTTTCCCTGTTTAAAGATTAAATAAAGTTTTTTTATTAATTATACGCGACTTATATGCGTTAGAAATATATATTTGTAA